>NZ_BAAALF010000154.1:0-5124 GCF_039528135.1 Kitasatospora nipponensis
TCCGGAAGCCGCGGATCTTCACCTGGTCGTCGGCCCGGCCGACGAACTCGAACTCGCCGTCCGGCCGGCGCCGCACCCGGTCCCCGGTCCGGTACATCCGCGCACCGACCGGGTCCACGGTGAACCGCTCGGCGGTCAGCGCGGGGTTGCCCAGGTAGCCGCGGGCCAGGCCCGCCCCGCCCAGGTACAGCTCACCCACCTCGCCGTCCGGCGTCCCGGCGCCCGCCGCGTCGCGGACCAGGGCGGTGATCCCGGGCAACGGCCGGCCGATGGTCGCCGGGCCCTCCCCCGGTGCCACCGGGCCGGAGAGCGCGATCACGGTGGACTCGGCGGGCCCGTAGTTGTCGACGAGGGTGAACGGCAGCCCGGCGGGCGGGCGGGCGGTGAGCCGGTCGCCGCCGGTGAGCAGGGTGCGCAGGGCGGTGGCCGCGGGCCAGGACAGCGCCACCAGGGCCTCCGCGAGCGGGGTGGCGGCGAACGCCAGGGTGATCCCGACCTCGACCAGGAAGTCCCGCAGCCGGGTCGGGGAGCGCCGGTCGTGCTCGGTGGCGACCACGACGGTGGCGCCCGCCGTCAGGTGGGGCCACAGCTCCAGGACCGAGGCGTCGAAGCCGACCGCCGACAGCAGCGGGGTGCGGTCGCCGGGGCCGGGGGCGAAGGTGGCGTGCGCCCAGGTCACCAGGTTCAGCAGGCTGCCGTGCTCGACGGCGACGCCCTTGGGACGCCCGGTGGAGCCAGAGGTATAGACCACATAGGCGAGATCGTCGCCACCCGGCGCGCTCGCGGGGCGCGGCGGCGGCCCGGTCGGGCGGGCGGCGGCGACTGCGGCCGCGTCCAGCACCTCGGCCACCGCGGCGTCCTCGAGCATCAGCGCGCGGCGCTCGGCCGGGTAGGCCGGGTCCAGCGGCAGGTAGCAGGCGCCGGCCCGCAGCACGCCGAGCGCGGCGACCGCGTACTCGATCGACCGCTCGCACAGCACCGCGACCGTGGCGCCCGCCGACACCCCGCGGGCGCCCAGCTGTCCGGCCAGCGCGTCCGCCCAGTCGAGCAGCGCGCCGTAGGTCAGCTCACGGTCGCCCTGCACGAGGGCGGTGCGGTGCGGGTCGGCGGCCGCGCGGGCCGCCACGAGCTCGGGCACAGTCGGCACGGCACGTCCTTCTCCCGACTGCGGGCACGCAGGCTCGCAGCCTCCCCCCACCGACCCCAACGGCGGTGGCCGTCACCGGAGTCGATCCACCCTGGCGGGTGCCCGGCCCGGTCGAACAGGGACCGAGTTTCCTCGCTCACCCAGACCAAGTCAATGAACTGCGGCGCCGGTCACGGCAGGTGACGATGCGCCGGATCGAGCCGAACGGGCCGCCCGTGCCCGGCGGCTCCCCAAGCGGAAGCCGGCTTCCCTCTTCGTCCGGACATTCATCTGGGCATATGCCCCGCCGCCGTCCGGCCCGACCCGGCGAGCCCGGCCCGACTGCCCCTCGCAGCGCCCGCCGGCTCTGCCCGCCGCAGCGCCGGAGCGTGATCGGGACACGGACGAGGGCGACGACGGCGGTCCCCGCGAGCCCGCCCGGCGCGCCGGCCGACGGTGGCCGGGCGGGGAGTGCCCCGGCCCGGCGGCCGGGGTGTCCCGTGACCGGGACGCCACGACCACGCGGTGGCGTCCCGGTCAGGGAACCGGCTACCCGAGGTGGATGCCCGGGTAGAGCGGGAATCCGGCCAGCAGGTCGGCGCCCCGCCGGGCGATCGCCTCGCACAGCGCGGGGTCCAGCTCGTACTGGGCCTTGGAGGGCTCGCCGCCACCGGACACGCGCGCGGTGGTGCCGCGCAGGACGGTGTCGATCAGTTCGGCGACCTCGTCCATCTCGGCCGTGCCGAGCCCGCGGGTGGTCAGCGCGGGGGTCCCGATCCGCACGCCCGAGGTGTACCAGGCGCCGTTCGGGTCCTGCGGGACGGCGTTGCGGTTGGTGACGATGCCGGAGTCCAGCAGCGCGGCCTCGGCCTGGCGGCCCGTCAGGCCGTAGCCGGAGACGTCGGCGAGGACCAGGTGGTTGTCGGTGCCGCCGGTGACCAGGGTGGCGCCGCGCCGCAGCAGACCCTCGGCCAGCGCCTGCGCGTTGTCCACCACACGCCGCGCGTAGTCCTGGAACTCGGGGCGGCGGGCCTCCGCGAAGGCCACCGCCTTGGCCGCCATCACGTGCGGGAGCGGGCCGCCGAGCACCATCGGGCAACCCCGGTCGACGTGCTCGGCCAACGCGTCGTCACAGAGCACCATGCCGCCGCGCGGGCCGCGCAGGGACTTGTGGGTGGTCGTGGTGACGATCTGGGCGTGCGGCACGGGGTCGAAGTCGCCGGTCAGCACCTTGCCCGCGACCAGCCCCGCAAAGTGCGCCATGTCGACCATCAGCGTGGCGCCCACCTCGTCGGCGATCTCCCGCATCAGCCGGAAGTTCACCAAACGGGGGTAGGCCGAGTAGCCGGCCACCAGGATCAGCGGGCGGAACTCCCGGGCCGTCGCCCGCAGCGCGTCGTAGTCGATCAGCCCGGTGGCGGGGTCGGTCCCGTAGCTGCGCTGCTCGAACATCTTGCCGGAGATGTTCGGACGGAAGCCGTGGGTGAGGTGGCCACCGGTGTCCAGCGACATGCCGAGCATCCGCTGGTTGCCCAGCTCCGCCCGAAGCTCGGCCCACTCCTGCTCGCTCAGGTCGTTGACGTGCCGGGCCTCGGCGCGCCGCAGGGCCGGGCTCTCGACCCGCTGGGAGAGCACGGCCCAGAAGGCGACCAGGTTGGCGTCGATGCCCGAGTGCGGCTGGACGTAAGCGTGTTGGGCGCCGAACAGGGCACGGGCGTGCTCGGCGGCCAGCGACTCCACGGTGTCCACGTTGCGGCAGCCGGCGTAGAAGCGGCGGCCCACCGTGCCCTCGGCGTACTTGTCGCTGAGCCAGTTGCCCATGGCGAGCAGCACGGCCGGGGAGGCGTAGTTCTCACTCGCGATGAGCTTGAGCGAGGCCCGCTGGTCCTCGATCTCGGCGCCGATGGCGTCGGCGACCCGCGGCTCCACCGCGCGCACCACGTCCAGCGCGCTGCGGAAGGCGGTGTCGGCGGTGGCGTTCGACGACACGGCGGCGCTCGCGGACGGGGAGGTGGACGGGGAGCTGGACACGGGCGGAACTGGGCTGGCCAAGGCGGTCTCCTCGCGGGGAAGCGGACGGCCCAGGCGCACGGCGACAACGTGAGACACGGAGCCGCTCCCCGATGGTCGAGTCCATCCCAGCGCGCCAGTCACGGCTCACCCGGACCGTATCAACTCCCGCCGGCCGTCCGGCACCCCCGTCCACCATGCGAGAGCCACCCACCGGCCACGCCCGTCGCCCGTTCAGGCCGCCGGTGCCGGTGCGGGCGCGGCGCCGCTCGCGGCGAGCTGCTCGATGTCGTGGGTCTGCCAGTGGCAGAGCTGACGGGCGAGGTGGACGAAGGCGCCGTAGGACACGCCTCGCAGGGCGAGCCAGATCAGGACCGCGGCGGCACCGTGCGACGTGCCGGCGGCCACGATGGCGACGAACCCGCCGAGCCGGGCGAACCACCACAGGCGGACCGGGCCGGTGCCGGCGCCGTTCTTGGCACTGGCGCGCCAGGCGGTGGTCACGGCCTGGTAGGGCAGCCACAGGAACCCCACCGGGATGAACCACGACCAGCCCGCCAGGGTGCTCGACATGCGCTGCTGGGTGCCCGGGTGGAGGACCTCGGCATTGGTGCGGCAGCGGATCGTCCAGACCGGCAGCACGATCGCCACCACGAGCGCGAACAGCACGCTGAAGGTCAGGCAGACGTTCAGATGGTCGTGCCAGCTGAAGAGCGTGCCGACCTCATAGAGGGCCAGGAGGCCGAACTGCAGGCCCGAGGAGTAGATGATGCCCTCGGTGATCTCGCGCAGGTGTTGGGGCTGTGCTGCGGGGTGGGCCATGAGTCGAGGCATCGCTTTCCGTCTGATGTGATGATCACCGAGAGATTAGGGGGAAGATCCGACAGCGTCCAGAAGTCCGACGGATCGTCATCACTTCTTCGCTACACAAGATACGAAATCCTCGACCGGGCCGACCCGCCCGGCCCTGAGCCGTTCGCCCCTCGCACCTGACGTCCGTCGGTGCGCGGTGACAGGATCCCCGCCATGGACATCGACGGCTTCTGGCACCTGATCGAGGACGCCCGCCTGGGCACCACCCCTGGCGAGGACCAGGCCGCCGTGCTGGTGCGGCTGCTCGCGCGGCTGGCGCCGCAGGAGATCACCGCGTTCCAGCGCCGGTACCGGGAGTGCAGGGCCCGGTCCTGCACCGAGCCGCTCTGGGTGGCCGCCTGCCTGATCGACGGCGAGGCCGACGACGAGGGCTTCGACTCGTTCCGGGACTGGCTGATCGGCCTGGGCCGCGTCCGTTTCGAGGCCGCGCTCGCGGATCCGGACAGCCTGGCCGCGGTGCCGTGGGACGGCCGGTCGATCGAGGACGCCGAGAACCTGGCCCAGGCCGCGCCGGACGCCTACCGGCAGCTCACCGGGGGCGAGCTGCCGCTGCCGGACGTGGCGCTGGAGCGGGCCTTCGCCGGCGGGCCCCGGACTGTCCAGGAGGCCTCCCACCTGCTGCCGCGCCTGACGGCCCGGGCCGGCCGGACCGCCTGGCGGACCGTCACCGTCGCCGGGCCCCTCGCCGGCGCGTTCCCCGACGAGCAGGACGGGTTCGTGTTCAGGACAGTCGACTGGCAGCACCCCGGACGGGACTCTGCGGGCGGACCAGGCTGAGCGTCGACCCCGACGGCCCGCGTCCCTGCGACCGCCGCGGATCCTGAGCCCCCGTCACGACCGCCTGGCGCACCGCCCGGCCCGCGTCCCGGTGGCACCGTGCGACGCCCGCACACCCCGCTCCGCCTGCCGCGATACCCGCGCCGTACCGCTCCGGTGACAGCCGGTGGCCGTCGATCGCGCGGTTCGGAGGATGCGGCCGCGGGATGTTTGAATCAGGCCGCCGGGTGGCGCGAAACGACCGCCGGGGGGCGGGGGGGGGGGCCGGGGCGGGGGGGGCGGGGGGGGGGGGGGGGCGGGGGGCGGGGGGGGGGGGGGGGGGGCGGGGGGCGGGGGGG
>NZ_BAAALF010000154.1:5134-7884 GCF_039528135.1 Kitasatospora nipponensis
GGTGAGGGCGGCGAGGTCCGGGTAGCCGTCGACCGCCATGGTCAGGTGGGGCTGGGCCAGGAGCGGGCGCGGGAGGGGCGTGAGGCCCTCGGGGCCGCCCAGGGGGGGGCCGAAGGGGGGCGGGCGGTCGACGGCCGGCGGGGCTTGCAGGGGATCTCCGGGCGGGTCTGTCCGGTGCTGGCACAAGGGGATGGGAGTTCTACGTGGTGTCCGTGGGAGAGCGGTTGAGCAGGGGTCGGGAACGGGCGTTCATCGGCCGGGAGGAGGAACTCGACCGGTTCGGGCGGGCCCTGGCGGGCGATCCGCAGGCGCCGTTCGCGTTCTACGTGTTCGGGCCGGGGGGCATCGGCAAGTCGGCGCTGCTGCGGTGCCTGGCGGACCGGGCCCGTGCGGCCGGACGCCGGCTCGTCGAGGTGGACGGCCGCTTCGTCGGTCGGGACCCGGCCGACTTCGAGCGGGCGGCCGCCGCGTTCCTGGAGGTCGCCGGGACGGTGCTGTTCGTCGACTCCTTCGAGCACTGCCAGTGGCTGGAGAGCTGGTTGTGGCAGCGGTTCCTGCCGCGCGCGGCGGACGACACGTTGGTGGTGCTGGCCGGTCGGCTCGCGCCGCAGCCGCAGTGGCTCGCCGATCCGGCCTGGGCCGGGGTGCTGTCCGTACGGGAACTGGAGCCGTTCTCGCCCGAGCAGTCCCGCACCCTGCTGATCACCGCGCAGGTCCGCCCCGAACTGCGCGAGCGGGTGCTGCGCTTCGCGGGGGGCAATCCGCTGGCGCTGTCCCTGGCGGCGGCCGCGGGCTCGACGGGCTGGAGCAGGGAGGAGGTCTGGGCGCCCTCGGCCGATCTGCTACGGACGCTGTTGACGGGGTTGATCGGCGAGGTGCCCACCGCGGCCCACCGCCGGGCCCTGGAGGTGGCGGCGCAGGCGCATTCGACCTCCGAGGAACTGCTGGCCGCGGTGCTGCCCGAGGAGGACGCCCACCTGCTGTTCGGCTGGCTGAGGGACCTGCCCTTCATGGAGTCCGCTCCGCGGGGCCTGTATCCGCACGACGCCGCGCGCGGGACGCTGACCGCCGATCTGCGCTGGCGCGCTCCGCACGCCTTCGTGACGATGCGCCAGCGGCTCGCGCAGGAGTACCTGCGGATGCTGCGCGAGGCACCCGAGGAGCGGGTGTGGACGGTCACCGACGAGCTGTTCTACCTCTTCCGCGAGCTGGAGAGCCTGGCCCGGATGCGCACCTGGTCGCGGGAGGACGAGGTGCACGACTGCCCGCTGCGGCCGGAGGACCTGGAGGCCGTGCTGCGGATGGCCGAGGAGGCCGAGGGGCCGGCCTCGGCGGAACTGGTCCGCTACTGGGTCGAGCGCCAGCCACAGGCGTTCAGCGTCTACCGGCTGGTGACCACCGGCCGGTTGGTGGCGTTCACGGCCCGACTCGCCCTGCCGGCCCCCGCCGACCCCCGGGACGTGGCCACCGATCCGGTCGTCGCGGCCGCCTGGGCCTACACCGACGCCACCGCGCCGGTGGGCCCCGACGAGCACATCGGCGTCAGCCGCTTCACGGTCTACCCCGAGCAGTACCAGGTCCCCTCGCGCGTCATCGACCTCAGCAGTTCCCGCGCCCAGGCGGAGTCCGCCCGGGCCCGTGGCCGCGCCTACGGCTTCGCCGTCTGGCGGGACGCCGACGCCTGGGCGGAGCGGGTCAGGGGGACCCTGAGTGACACCGGTGCCAGGCCGCTGGTGGGCGAGCACACCTACGGGGTCTTCGTCGTCGACTGGCGTCTGGTGCCCGTCGAGACCTGGCTGGGCCGGTTCATATCGGACGCCGACGTCCCCGCCCTGCCCGGGCCGTCCGCCCTCTCGCGCACCGCGTTCGACCAGGCCGTGCGCGAGGCGCTGACGCACTGGCGCGACCCGGGCGCCTTCGCGGTCTGCGCCCTGACCCGCACCCGCCTGGCGGCCGACTCCACCGATCCGGTCGAGGACCTGCGCACCCTGCTGCGCGCATCCGTGGACGAGCTCGCCGGTGACCCGCGCGGTGTGCGCGCCAAGGAGGCGCTGGCGGCGGGCTTCTTCTCCGGTGCCCCCACCCAGGAGGCCGCCGCCCGCCGCCTCGCGCTGCCGTACGGCACCTACCGGCGGCACGTGCGCCAGGGCCTGGACCTGCTCTGCGAGTCCCTGTGGCAGCTGGAGTTGCACGGCACCCGGTAACGGGGGCGGGCGCCCGGGAGCGGGGAGTCGGCGGGCACCCGGGCACGGGGCTTGCGGGCCGGGTGGACAGTCGCGGACAGCGGTGGACAGTCCCGGCCCCCGGCGGGCCTGGAGAGTGGACACCGCCCCGGACCAGGCTGTCCGTCATGAAGAACCTCCCACCCCCACAGTCGGGGCGCACGGTGGCCGCCCCTCGGCCGGCGGCCGTACTCACCGTCCTCGCCGCAGCCCAGTTCACCGTCATGCTCGCCACCTCGATCGTGAACGTGGGGCTGCCGCAGATCCGGGCCGGCGTCGGGCTGTCGGACGGTGGCACCACCTGGGTGGTCAACGCCTACGGCCTGGCGTTCGGGGCGCTGCTGCTGGCGGGCGGCCGGGCGGCCGACCTGCTCGGCCGCCGCCGGGTGCTGATCGCGGGCCTCGCCCTCTTCGCGGCCGGCTCGCTGGCGGCGGGACTGGCCCCCTCCTCCGGCGCGCTGATCGCCGCCCGCGCCGTCCAGGGCCTCGGCGCCGGGGCGATGAACCTCTTCCCCGCCGGCCCCGGAC
>NZ_BAAALF010000154.1:7894-19888 GCF_039528135.1 Kitasatospora nipponensis
CCCCCCGGGGCCGCCCAGGGCCCCGGCGCCGCGGCCATCGCCCCGGCTGCGCTCGCCCTGGCGATGAACCTCTTCCCCGCCGGCCCCGGACGCAGCCGGGCACTGGGGGTGTGGGGCGCGGTCTCCGGCGCGGGAGGCGCGGGCGGCGTCCTGCTGGGCGGTGTGCTCACCCAGGCGTGGGGCTGGCCGTGGATCTTCCACGCCGTCGCGATCGGGTCGGCGCTCGTCCTGGTGGCCGTGCTGGTCCTCGTGCCACGGACGGGCGACCGCGGGCCTGGGCGCTTCGACCTGCTGGGCACCGCCACCGTCTCGCTGGCCCTGACCTGCCTGGTCTGGGGACTGACCACCGCCCGCGGCGCCGGCTGGACGGACGGCCGGGTGCTCGGCTCCCTGGGCGGCGCCGCCGCGCTCCTGGTGGCCTTCGCGGTGATCGAGCTGCGCCGGCCGAACGCGCTGATACCGCCGCGGCTGCTGACCACCGGCCGGGTGGCGGCGGGCAACCTGCTGATGGCCCTGCTGGGGTCGGTGTGGATCGCCCTGTTCTTCTTCCTGCCGCTCTACCAGCAGCAGGTCCTCGGCTCCGGCCTGCTGGCCACCGGCGCGGGTCAACTCCCGCTCGCCGCGGCCAACATGCTCGGATCGACGCTCGCCCCGCGGATCTCCCGGCGGATCGGCGCCACCGCGACCGTCACCGCGGCCCTGCTCACCGAGGCCGCGGGCCTGCTCTGGCTCTCCCGGATCGACGCCCATGGCAGCTACCTCGCCGACATCCTGGGCCCCAGCGTCCTGGTGGGCCTGGGGCTGAGCGTCGCCTTCGTCCAGCTCACCGCGTTCTCCGTGGAGGGCCTGCCGCCCCAGGACGCCGGCCTGGCGGGCGCGTTGGTGAACACCACCCGCCAGGTCGGCGGAGCGATCGGCCTGGCCACGCTGGCCACCCTCGCCGGGTCGGTCACCGCCCACGCCGCCTTGCACCGGCCCCACCTGGAGGCCCTCACCGCCGGCTACCGGGCCGCCTTCACCGTCTCGGCCGCCGTCCTGGCCGCCACCGCCCTGCTCGCGGTGCTGCTCACCCGCCGCACCGGCCCGCGCGGCACCGTCACCCCGCCGGCCGCCCGGCCGGTCGGGGCGAGCCTCACCCGGACCGACTGAACCCGTCCCTCGACCGCACCACCGACACCCACCCCCCTCTGGAGAGGAACCACTCCCATGATCGTCATCGACGAGACCGCACCCGTGATCGTCCGCCTGTCCACCGTGATCCACGCCCCGCTCGCGACGGTGTGGGACCTGCACACCGACATCGCGGCCTGGCCCGCCTGGAACACCGACGTCGAGAGCACCACGATCAGCGACCCCCTGGCCGCCGGCACCACCTTCCAGTGGCGCACCCACGGCCTGGACATCGCCTCGACCGTGCTCGAACTGGTCCCCGGAGAGCGGATCGTCTGGGGCGGCCCCGCCGCCGGCATCACCGGCGTGCACGTGTGGATGTTCGAGCAGGACGGCGACCAGGTCACCGTCCGTACCGAGGAGTCCTGGAGCGGCGCGCCGGTCGAGGCGGCGGTCGACCACCTCGGCAAGGCCCTGCACGACTCCCTGGAGAGCTGGCTCTCGCGCCTCAAGTCCCGTGCCGAGCGGACCGCCTGAGCATCCATCGCGTCCACGGGTCACACCCGCCGCGTCGCATCCACCGCGTCACACCCGCGTCACACCCACCACATCACACCCGCCGAGGGAGATCCCTGCCATGACCACCGACAAGCCCTACCTGAGCGGCCACTACACCCCCGTCCCCGACGAGCTCACCGCCACCGAACTCACCGTCGAGGGCACCCTGCCCCCCGAGCTCACCGGCCGCCTGCTGCGCAACGGCCACAACCCCAAGCCCGGCGTCACCCCCACCCACTGGTTCAAGGGCAGCGGCATGGTCCACGGCATCCGGCTGCGCGAGGGCCGCGCCGAGTGGTACCGCAACCGCTGGGTGCACACCCCCGCCCTCGACGGCGCCCCCTACATGACCGAGCGTGGACCCGACCTGACCGCCAGCCCCGCCGGCACCCACATCATCGAGCACGGCGGCCGCCTGCTCGCCCTGTGCGAGGCGAACCTCCCCTTCGAGCTCACCCGGGAGCTGGAGACGGTGGGCGCCCACGACTTCGGCGGCAAGCTGCGCACCGCGATGACCGCGCACCCCAAGCAGGACCCGGTCACCGGCGAGCTGCACTTCTTCGGCTCCTCGCCCTTCCCGCCCTTCCTGACGTACCACGTCGCCGACGCCAAGGGCGAGATCGTCCACAGCGCCGAGATCCCCGGGGCGAGCGCCTCGCTGAAGCACGACTTCGCCATCACCCGCCACCACGTGGTCTTCATCGAGGGCAACGTCACCTTCGACCCCACCGAGCACTCCGGCATCCCCTACGGCTGGAGCGACCGGCAGCCCGCCCGCATCGGCGTCATGCCGCGCGGCGCGGACGGCGCGCGCGGCATCCGCTGGTTCTCCATCGAACCGGGCAACATGCTGCACGTCTCCAACGCCTACGAGGACGGCCAGGGCCGCGTCGTGCTGGAGGGTCCCACCGTGGACCGCGAGGGCTTCCGGCTCTCCTGGAACTGGTGGGTGGGCGCGCCCGGCCGCGGCACCGAGCCCAACGCCCGTTCCTACACCCGCCGCTGGGTCACCGACCTGGCCGCGGGCACGGTCGACGAGCAGATCATCGACGACCTGGCCGTCGAGTTCCCCACCCTCAACGAGGAGTACCTGGGCGTGGAGAACCGCTACCAGTACGCCGTCTCCTTCCCCGACGAGAAGGGCTTCGGCCGCTACGGCATCGTCAAGTACGACCGCACCACCGGCGGCCGCCGCATCCGCGAGATCGGCGACGCCCGCCTGCCGAGCGAGGCCGTCTTCGTCCCCGCCGACGGCGCCACCCACGAGGACGACGGCTACCTCCTGACAGTCGTCTCCGACCTCAAGCAGGACGCCTCCCAGCTCCTCGTCCTGGACGCGGCCGGCCTCGACCAGATCGCCACCGTCCACCTCCCCCGCCGGGTGCCGGCCGGGATCCACGGCTCCTGGGTCCCCGACAGCGCCCTGGAGGGCGACGCCGGCTGACCCGCCGTCAGCCCGGGGCCGCGACCGTGCACCACCGCCGGCCGCGGCCCCTCCCCGTCCACCTCCCTTCCGATGCACCCCCACCCTCCGCTCCCTCGACCTGCTCCCTCGCTCCGCTCCCTCGACCCGCTCGCCGCAAGGACATCCGATGAAGCGCAGCCGCCGACGCCGCCGCTGGATCCCCTTCGCCCTCGCCTGGCTCGCGACCACCCTCGCCGTCCCCGTGCTCGCGCAGAGCGCCCAGGCCGACTACCGGCCCGCTCCCGCCGCCATCGCCTGGCACGCCTGCGCCGACGCCGACCTCACGGCCATGCAGTGCGGATCGCTCCAGGTGCCGGTGGACTACGCCCACCCCGGCGCCGGCACCCTCACCCTCGCCATGGTCCGCAGGCCGGCCGACGACCAGGCCCACCGGCAGGGCACCCTGCTCCTCAACGACGGCGCCGGCGGCTCCTCGATCGAGCAGCTGCGCCTGGCGATGCGCATCCACCTGTCCCAGTTCGCCGGCGACATGACCCAGAAGTTCGACCTGGTGGCCGTGGACCCGCGCGGCGTGGGGCACAGCACCCCTCTCCTGTGCGGCGAGCCCGCCAAGCCGGCGGGGATCAGCTACTTCCCGCAGCACCAGGCCGCCTTCGACCGCTTCGCCGCCTGGTGCACCGCCTCCGACACGTGCGCGCTGCACGGCCAGGACGTCGCGGCCCAGTACGACGCCCTCGTCGCGGGCGCCGACCGCACCCCCGATCCGCACCGGCGGCCGGGCCCACCAGCCGCTGACGGGTGAGGACATCCGCGAGGCCACCCAGGACTTCCTCACGCTGTCCGGCCCCTCCTGGCCGGAGCTGGCCCGGGCCATCGTCAACGCGCAGCACGGCGGCGCCGAGGACTTCACCCACGACCCGGACGACACCGTCCTCGACGCCGTCCAGGTCCAGGCCCCCGCCTGCCTCGACAATGCCCGTCAGGTCACCACCCTCGACCAGCTCCGCCAGTTGCAGCAGCAGCTCGCCGCACTCTCCCCGCACCTGGGCGGCGCCGTGCGCTCCTACAACGCCCTCGCCGGCTGCCTCGGCTGGCCGCTGCCCGCCCAGCCCGTGAAGGCCGGCGCCCCGGTCCACGGCGCGCCCGCCGCCCTGATCCTGCAGTCCACCCACCAGGCCCTGGCCCCCTTCCAGGCGGGCGCGGCCCTGGCGGCCCAGCTGCCCGGCAGCGTCGTCCTCGCCCGCGAGGGCGACGAGTACAGCACCTTCCTGGTCTCCGACTGCGTCCGTGACGTCACCAACCACTACCTGACCACCCGCACCCTGCCCGCCGCCGGCACCACCTGCACCACCTGAGCCGGTCCACCGCACCCACCGACGACGGCGGCCACCGCCCGGGGCCCGTACTGCCCCGGGCGGTGGCCGTCGTCGACCCGGCTCGGCGCGGCGGCGGCAGCCGATGTCACTGCCGGGGGCTATAAGTGGTGACCATGACCTCAGCCCCCCTGCACTGGAAGCTCGTCATCGACGCCGATGACCCGCACGCCCAGGCCGACTTCTGGGCCGCCGCGCTCGGCTACACGGTCGAGGACCACAGCGTCCTCATCGGCAGGCTCCTCGACCTCGGCACCATCCCGCCCGGGATCCTCGTCGAGCATCACGGCCGGCGCGCCTGGCGGGACGCGGCGGCGGTGCGCCACCCCGACGAGCCGTACGACGTGGAGACCGGCGTGGGGCTGGGGCGCCGGCTGCTCTTCAACCGCGTGCCGCGTCCGGAGGAGAAGACCGCCAAGAATCGCCTGCACATCGACCTGCACGGCCCCGCGGGCCAACGGGAAGCGGAGGTCGAGCGCCTGCGCGCCCTGGGCGCCCGGATCCAGCACCGGGTCGAGGAACCGTCCGGCGAGTGGGTGGTCATGACGGACCCGGAGGGCAACGAGTTCTGCGTGCACTAGGACATCGAGCCGGGCACCGCCGACCCGCAGGCCGACCCGGACACCCTGCCACGGGCGGCAAACCGGGAAACAGATAACGAACCGGCCACGATCGACTCCCATGATCCGACTCCGCATACAGAGCAGCCCCGGCGCCCCGCTAGTGTGTGCGACTGCCGGGGGGACTGCCCCTCCGTGCTGCGCGGCCACACCCGGCCGCATCGCTGTGGACGGATACTTCGTGAAGATCGCTCGCACCGCGGCCGTGGGGGCCGCCGCACTGGGACTGCTCTCACTGCAGGTGGCCATCGGCGCCGCCGCCCACGCCGACGACCTCGGTGGCATCACCCTGCAGCCGTGGGCCCAGGACTCCACCGGTCGTAACGTGACCATCGCCCCCGGGGACAGCGACAGCTGGAACATCGACGTCGACAGCAAGGCGGACGGCCCGATCCCGGCCAAGGTCCTGGTCAGCCTGCTGTCCCGCGACGACGAGATGCACGCCCTGCCGGCCGGCGTCTCGCTCAGCTTCCCCGACGGCACCTGCACCCCCGCCTCGGACGGCCCCAACCCGGCCGCCTACCTCTGCGACATGTCGAAGCCGAGCGGCCAGGCGACCATGCCGCCGATGCCGCCCGGCAGTGGCTCGCACGCCCGCGCCACGGTGAAGGTCACCACCACCTCGGCGACTCCGGACAAGACCGAGCTGATGCTGGTCCAGCAGCTCGTCGCCCCGTCCTACACCAGCTACGCCCAGGTCGCGGCGGACGTCGCCAAGGCCAAGCAGTTCCAGAGCAGCGCCGAGATCATCGACGTGGAGTCCAAGGACCGCGCCGCCCAGGACGCCGCCACCTTCCAGCTGACCGACCTGACCGCGGGCCAGAGCATCACCCAGACCGTCAAGGCGCACACGGCCGACGCGTCCGTGCTGGTGCTCAAGGCCGCGGACGGCGCCGCGGGCCAGACCTGGAACCCCTCCGACAAGGAGGAGGTCAACCTGCCGCAGGGCCTGGACCTGACCTCGGTCACCGCCGACAACGGCGTCAAGTGCCAGACCCTGGGCGCGCAGAGCCAGCACGTCCCGGTCATGGACGGCACCTGGCTGGCGATCTGCCCGCTGGTGGCCGGTGACACCTCGCTGAAGCTCACCTTCAAGGCCGCCGCCGACGTCAAGCCCGTGCAGGTCAAGCTGAGCGCCGGTTTCGGCGTCTACTCCGCCGCCGACCCGATCGGCCACCCGTTCAGCAGCAGCAGCGCCACCTTCACGGTCAAGGCCGCGACCACGGCCGCCGCCTCGTCGCCCGCCGCCACCACCGCGCCGGCCACCGCCCCCGCCGCGGCCACCAAGGCCTCCCCGACCGCCACGGCCGCCAAGGCGACCAAGGCCGCCGGCGGCGGCGAACTGGCCTCCACCGGCTCCAGCGGCACCACCGCGATGGCCACCGGCGGTGCCGTGGTGCTGGCGCTCGGCGCGGGCATCGTCCTCGTCACCCGCCGCCGCAAGGGCGCCCGGGGCTGACCGCCTCCGCCTGTCCGGCCGGGGTGCGCTGTCGCGCCCCGGCCGGGCGGGTGGCTGGAGAGCGGGACCGCCGCCACCAGCAGCGGTGGCCGCCCCCGCAGGACGCCCATGCGGATCGACCTCTTCGTCAGATCGCGTCGGGCAGCCGGAACGGGCTGATGCTCGGCCCTCGGGGTGGGTGCTCCCTGACGTCAGGAGCCGTGCTCGATCGACGGGCCCGTCGTCGCGTGCGGCCCCACCGCCGGTTCGAGCAGCGACAGCCTCCGCCGCCGCGCGTCGAGGCCGACGCGGATGCCGACCGGCATCGGCAGGTTGGGGCCGGCGTGCCCGACGTCGACGTTGCCCAGGACCGGGATGTCACGGTCGCCGAGGACGTCGAGGACGATCTCGCGCAGCGTGGGGGACGCGCCGGGCTCGAGTCCGCCGATCTCGCGCGGAACGCCCACGACCATGCCGGAGATCCGATCGAGGATGCCGCTGTGTCGCATCACCTGTAGATAGCTCCACACGTACGAGGCGTGGCCGCCCATCTCCTCCCAGAACAGCACGGCACCGTCGAAGCGTTCGAGCGGCAACGCGAAACGCGTCGCCTGCGCCAGTACGATGCGGTTGATCACCCCGCCGATCAGCCGCCCCTCGGCACGACCGGGACGCCAGCACTCCCACGACGGGCTCGCGGGCAGCGCACCGATCGCCTCGGTACCGGTCAGCAACCTGGTGTAGAGCCCTTCGAGTTCCGCCCGGCGCGCCACGGACACCGACTGCCAGTGCCCGCCGAAGCCGGGGACGGCCATGTCGGCATGGAACCCGACCAGACCCGTGCGCGCGTGGAGCACCAGGTGCAGCAGCGAGATGTCGCTGTAGCCGAGGATCGGCTTGGGGTCGGCCCTGATCGCCTCGACGTCGATCAGGTCGAGGTAGCCGAGCGCGGTCTGACCGCCGTCACTCGCGACGATCGCGCGCACCTCGGGATCCCGCAGCAGACCGTTGAGCTCCCCGGCGATCTCCGCCGGCGTGGCCGCGCTCCACCAGTGGTGACGCCCTGCCTCGAGCAGCGGAGCCCGGCGCACGCGGAATCCCATCCGCTCGAGCACAACCGCCGTCTGCTCGACGTTGGGCTCGTAGGCGGCCGGCAACGGTCCGGAGAGCGCCGCGATGACAACGAGATCTCCTGGCTTCAGGGCGCGCGGGCGAAGCAGGTGGGGCGACGGAGGCGGTGAGGGCAGCGAGGGCGGTGCGGAACCGGTCATGACGTCAGTGTCGCCGGCGCCCCGGTCGGGGTCACGCGACTTTCGCCGGGCTCGGGGCGTGACCACGGGCGCGATCGACCGCACGGGCAGCACGTCCGCAACGAGGCTGAAGACGCACCCTAGTCGGCGAGGATCCGCTCCCACAGCAGGCCGTCCCGCCAGCTCCCGTCGAGGAAGATGGCGGAGTGCGCGACGCCGTACGGGCTGAACCCGTTGCGGCGCAGCACGCGCTGCGACGGCAGGTTCTCCAGATTGGTCGAGGCCTCGGCGCGGTGCAGACCGAGCTCGTCCGTCATCACCCGCAGTGCCAGGCCGACGGCGCGCCCGGCGTGGCCCTGGTTCTGGGCGACACTGCCGATCCAGTACCCGAGGGAGCCGCGGCGCAGGTGTGGTTGCGACAGGATGCCTCCGACGGTGACCTGCCCGATCACCTGGTCGTCGGCGAGCACCACGCCCGGCCAGACCGTGCCGGCCCGGTGTCCGGCCAGGAGCCCCTCGATCCGCTCCGCCTGGCCCTGCGGCGTCAGGAAGTCGGCCGACCGGGCCGGTTCCCACGGCCGGAAGGCCTCGACGTCACGGGTCCGATGCTCGGCGATCGGGGCGGCGTCGGTGGGCTCGATCAGGCGGATCCTGGTGCGGTCGGGCATGTGCTGGTCCTCGTCTCGGTGCGTCGGATGAGAGGGCCAGCCTAGGCACCGGCCCTCGGGTCGCCGGTCCCTACGCCTGCCCGAGGACCCGGGGCCCGGGACCCAGGCCCTGGGCGGGTGTCCGCCTCCCGCTCAGGGCTCGCTCGGTACCAGGGGGTCGGCGGCGAGGTCCCCGTCGGTCACCGGCTGGGCGTAGGACGGCAGTTCGCGCATCCGGCGCAGTGGGGAGAGGAAGACGGGCAGGAAGGTGAACGACTGGCCGACGGCCCCGGCCAGCAGGGTGCCGCGCACGCCGATCGTCGAGCCGAGCAGGCCGCCGAGCAGCGCCCCGAAGGGCATCGTGCCCCAGACCAGGAAGCGCATCGTCGCGTTCATCCGGCCGAGCAGCCCGGGCGGGCACAGCGCCTGCCGGAAACTGACCTGGTTGATGTTGTAGACCACGATGCCCATCCACATCGCGATCTGCGCGACCGCGAGCAGCCCCACCGTCCAGTCGCGCTGCACGAACGGGGTGACCAGCGCGCAGGGGCCGGCGACCGTGCTCGCGATCCAGATGGCCGGGCCCTGGCCGACCTTCGCCGCGAACCGTCCGGCCACCAGCGCACCGATCAGGCCACCCACCGCCGCGGTGGAGGTGAGCAGGCCGATGACGCCCGGCGAGAGCCGCAGTTGGCGGGCGAGCAGCACGTAGAAGACGGCGGAGATCACCGAGCCGAAGAGGTTGGCCGAGCTGGTGCACATCGCGATGGCGCGCAGGATCCGGTTGCCGAGCACGAACCGCAGGCCGTCGCGGATCTCGCGGAGCAGGTTGGGGTCGGGGCTGGGCTCCGGGCGCGGCGGCCGGGCCTCGATCCGCGTCACCCAGGCGGCCGACCACAGGAAGCTCACCGCGTCGACGAGGACCGCGTAGGGCGCGGTGAGCGCCTGGATCAGCGCGCCGCCCAGGCTCGGGCCCGCGATGTGGCTGACCGACTCGCTGGCCTGGAGCTTCGCGTTGCCCTCGACCAGCAGCTGCCGGTCGATCAGCTGCGGCAGGTAGGACTGGTAGGCGACGTCGAAGAAGACGGTGCTCACCCCGGTCGCGAGGGCGACCACGTAGAGCTGCTCGATCGTCAGCACCCCGAGGAGCTGGGCCACCGGGACCCAGGCCAGCAGGGCGGCCCGCACCAGGTCGTTGACGATCAGCACCCGGCGCAGGCGCATCCGCTCCACCCACGCGCCGGCCGGCAGGCCCACGGCCACGAACGCCGCGGTCTCGCACGCCACCAGGACCCCGACCTGCCAGGTACCGGCGTGCAGCACCAGGATGGCGACCAGCGGAAGGGCCATCTGGCTGACCATCGCGCCGAGCTGACTGACCGTCTCACCGACCCAGAGCCGACGGAAGTCGGCGTGCCGCCACAGTCCGCCGCGCCCGCCCGGCCGGCGGGGTGCGGGCTCGGGAGACGAGCCCTCGGGAACCGCGGGCTCGGAGGAGGAGCGGCCGGGAGGCGAGGGGTCGGGAGGCGTCATGGGACCTACCGTCGAAGAGTGATTGAGTTTTGTCAATCACTTATCCCCCGCCCTGGGCTTGTTGACCGAACTACGGGTGGTTCTGTCGTTGTTCTTCTGACAGGCAGGAAGCGGACTGGCTACCGTCGCCTCTCATGATCGAGCGTGGGGATGCCCCGAGGGATCTGAGGTCGCTGACGGTTCCGCGGGCGGGGTCGCCGGTAGAGGCCGGAGATCCATGGGAGCCGTATCGACTGGCGGATCCCGCCGGTCTGCCGGTGGGGTCGGTGGCCGCGTACCTGATGGATCTGCAGGCGGCGGGACGGCCTGCGACGACCCAGCGCTCGTATGGCATGGATCTGCTGCGCTGGTTCCGCTTCCTGTGGGTGGCAGAGGTGCCGTGGAACGAGGCGACCCGGACCGAGGCCCGCGACTTCTCCTGGTGGAAAGTGCCGTTGGTGCCGGCAGAGCCCGTGACCGCACGCAGGACCGTCGGGAACAGGGTCTGGTTCAAGTTCCGCCTCCCCGACAGTGAGAACGTCACGATCCACTCCAGAAGACGGAAGAGGGTCTCTCGGCGGAGGATTTCCTTCCACTGTGGATCACCCGGCCAGGGCCACGGCCAGCCTTCGGCCTGACACACCGTCGGTTCACACCAGCGGGTCCCGGGCCCGACCTTCGGCCCCCACCCGACTCCGGGCGCACGCGCGAGCGGCGGTCCAGGACCCGGCCGTCCGGGTCGGCGAGGCCGAGGCGCGGCGGCTGACCGGCGCTGACTGAGGGGCTTCAGTTGGCAAGGTTCGCCGACTGAAGCGCTCAGCGCGGGGCGTGTCCGTCACCGTCTCGGACCTGCTGCGGCGTACAGCACGGTGCCGGTCGCCAGCAGGGCCCACGCGGTCGCGGCGGACGCCGTCGTGGCGGGGGAAATGATCATCCAGCTGCCCATCTCTCCCGCGATGCCGGGTGAAACCGGGACGAGGAGGGTGAACGCGAGCCAGCCGATGGGCAGGGTCCATGCGAACTGTGCCCCGCACAGCACCGCCCCGAGCGCGGCCAGACCGGCCAGGCCCGCGCTGTCCCGAACGACGACCGCGGCCGGGGCGAGCTTGGCTCCCACCGCCTGGACCGCCAGCAGCGCCGCCCCGGCGACCACGCCGGCCAGCAGCACATGCGCCGCCCGCCGGGGCATCCACCGGATCGCAGCCGTCCGATCCAGCGCGGAATCCTGCCCGCCGAGCCCGACGGAAGCGGCCGCCACGTTCGTGGCGAGGACCAGGACCGCGATCCCCAGGTCCACCGATCCCGGACCGTCGAGGGCCCACACCGCCAGAGCGACGAGCGCGACCGCGGCGGCAGAGGCAGGCACCTGCCGTGAACGCGCATAGAGCATCAGCCATCTCATGAGGATGTCTCCCCCGTCAGCGCCGCGAGCTCGTCATTGCAGGAGAGCGCGGCGGCATGCGCCTGGGCGATCCGCGAGCGCTGCTCGTCCGGCGGCAGGGCCGTCAGCTTCCTCCAGATGACCTCGGCGTTCGCCGATGCCCCCTGCGCGTACACGGCGGTGTCCGGCTTCTGCAGCGATTCGAGCTGGTGATCGCCCAGGGCCCAGCTCGCGGCGATGCTCTGTGCGGGGATGTCGACCTGCCCCCCGCCCTCCCAGGCGGTGCGCGGTGCGCAGTTCGGTACCAGGCCCTGGGCGACCAGGATGCGGGTCAGTTCCGCCCCCGCCGCGTGGGCGATCAGCGGGTCACCGAAGTCGATCAGCACCACGTTGCCGGAGAGTTCGCGTGGGTCGCCGACCGCGCGCAGCTCGGTTTCCTCCCGCACCGAGTTCGGCGCCTGGTCACCGAGGGCGTCGTGCAGCACGCGCAGCGCCTCCTTGCCGCGCGGCGCGAGCTCGGGCAGGCGTGAGCGGTTTGCCTGCGTCACGCACACCGGTCCGTCGCAGGCCAGGGCGGCGGCGGCCTTGTCGACGACATAGGTGTCGCGCGCAGCGGCCGGGAGAATCAGCAGGGCCAGGGCCGGGCCGGCCAGGGCGGGGGCCACCGCGAGCAGCCGGG
>NZ_BAAALF010000155.1:0-19806 GCF_039528135.1 Kitasatospora nipponensis
GCCGGGAGGGGGGCGGGGGCGAACGCCGAACGCCGGGCCCACCCGGGCAGCGGACCGCGCGGGCGGGGCGGGCGGCGGGGAATCCGCAGCCCCGGACCCGACCGCCCGGTCCACCGCGGTGCGGGCGGACGGCCGGGCACGGTGCGCGCCGCGGCGAGGCCGGGCGCTTGGCCGCCGCCCGGCCCGGGGGCCGGACCGACCGCACCCGGTGGCTCCGGTAGGCGCGGCTCGCGGGCGGGAAGGTCCGCAGCAGGCTGGCCATGTCAGGCTCCCATCGAGGTGTCGCGACTCTGGTGGATCCGCCGGCGGGCCGTGCGCCCGGTCGAGCGGGCCGGCGGGCTCGCCGCCGCGGTACGACTGTGCCCGGTCGGATCGGCCGGCGGCGGACCGGCATCGGACGGCGGGTCGGACACCGCCGGCGGCGGGGATGCGGTCGGGCCGTCGGCCGGCTGCCGGCGGGGGACCGGAAGCCGGCTGCTCCCGCCGGGCAGGCCGCGCGGGGCCCGCGGATCGGAGGGGTCGGCGTCGGACCCGGCGGCGGTGGGCCGACCGGCGGGGCCGGGGGCGGGCCCGCGGGTGAGCTGAACCCTCGGCCCCGGTAGCGCGGCGGCTGGACCCGGCCGCCTGCCGGTACCCGGCGGCCCGGACTCGGGCCGCTCATCGGCCGGCTGTTCGGTCACCGTCGCGCCGCCTTCGACCCGCCGAGCGCGCTCGGCGCGCACGGCCGTCAGCAGCGCGGTCGGCTCCAGCCCGCCGTTGAGCGAGTGGTAGAGCAGCTCGGCCAGGGTGTAGTCGGGATCCAGTTCGAGCACCCTGTTCAGCACGATCCTGGCGGTCGCGGTGTCGCCGGCCAGCCAGGACGTCCAGGCCAGGAGTGTCAGCGGGGCCCTGGCGTAGGGCTCGAAGGGCGGCACGCAGCGCCGGGCCAACAGGCGCCACAGGCGCTGGGCGCCGGCCAGCTCGGCCTCTTCCGCGTACTCCGCGGCGCGGTCGCGACTGGCCCGGTCCTGGAGGCCGAGGAGCAGCCGGGCGGCCCGGTCGTCGTCGAGCCCGGCGGCGCCGGCCAGGAACTCGGCCATCACCTCGTCGAGCAGCCGCCCGGTGGCCTCGCCCACCCGCTCGGAGCCGTCCGGGCCGACCAGCTCCTCGATCAGGCCGGCGGTCCGCCGCTCGATCGCCTCGCGCTGCGCGTCCGCGGCGGGCGGCCCGACGGGCGTGAGCCCGGCGAGGATCGCCCGGCGGCTGCCGCGCGGGGCGAGGCCGGCGAAGGTCGCGGCCGCCACCACCGCACGGGGGTCGGAGGTGCTCTGCACCACGGTGCCCTCGGCGGGGCAGCAGGACGGATCGGGACACAGGTAGGACCACCAGCGGCCGCCGGAGACGCAGAGCGCCTCCTTGACCCGCAGGTTCAGCCCCCGCAGGGCCCGCAACAGCAGCTCCGCGAGCGGGCGCAGCTGCGGCTGGGCGGCGGCCGCCCCCGGATCGGGATCCCGGCACAGGTAGAGCAGGGCCGCCTGCGGGCGCAGGTCACGCTGCTCGGAGAGCTCGACCAGCAGCCGGGCCAGCTCCTCGGCGATCATCGGCCAGTGCGCCGGGTCGGCGGGGATGTCCAGCCGGATCACTCCGCCCTGCCGGAAGAGGGGACCCTGCAGTCCGACCAGGACGATGCTGTCGTCGGGGTAGAAGCCCAGCAGGTAGGGGAGCATGGCGGCCATGTCGGCCGGGCCCTCGATCCGCAGGCTCTGGCGCCCGGGGCGGCGGCGGCCGACGGGGGTGGTGGTGGGGTCGTCGTGGTTCATGGCGCACAGCGTGGAGCCGGTCGCCGGCCGGTGGCGGAGATTTCCCGTTGCCTGTGGACAACCCCGGGCCTGTGGACAACTCGAGGGCCCCACCTGCGGCCGAACAGGTGAACGGCCCGCCGGGATCGGCAGGTTGTCCACAGGCTGGTCCCGAAGTTCGCCCCTTGTCGGCCGAGCAGGGTTACATAGACCCATGGATCAGCCAGCGCACTCCCCCGCAACCGCCCTCGGCGACGGCTCCGCCACCGCTGTCGATCGCGCGGCGGTCCGCACCCGCGCCGAAGCCGTGCTGCGCGAGCTGGCCGGCCCGGCGGCCCGGCTGCGCGAGGACCAGTGGCTGGCCATCGAGGCGCTGGTGGTCGACCGCCGCCGGGCGCTGGTGGTCCAGCGCACGGGCTGGGGCAAGTCGGCCGTCTACTTCATCGCCACGGCGCTGCTCCGGTCCGGCGGCGGCGGTCCCACGGTGATCGTCTCGCCGCTGCTCGCGCTGATGCGCAACCAGGTCGACTCGGCAGCCCGCGCCGGCATCCACGCCCGCACCATCAACTCCGCCAACCCGCAGGAGTGGCAGGACATCGAGGCGGAGGTCGCGGCCGGCTCCGTGGACATCCTGCTGGTCAGCCCCGAGCGGCTCAACAACCCCGACTTCCGCGACCAGGTGCTCCCCAAGCTCGCGGCCTCGACCGGCCTGCTGGTGGTCGACGAGGCGCACTGCATCTCCGACTGGGGCCACGACTTCCGGCCCGACTACCGCCGGCTGCGCAGCATGCTCGCCGACCTCTCCCCGGGCGTCCCGGTGCTGGCGACCACCGCCACCGCCAACGCACGGGTCACCGAGGACGTCGCCGAGCAGCTGGGCACCACGGGGGCCGACGGCCGCGCCCTGGTGCTGCGCGGCCCGCTCGACCGGGAGAGCCTCAGCCTGGGCGTGCTCGCCCTGCCCGACCCGGCCCACCGCCTGGGCTGGCTCGCCGACCACCTGGGCGAGCTGCCCGGCTCGGGCATCGTCTACACGCTGACGGTGGCCGCCGCCGAGGAGGTGACCGAGTTCCTGCGCGGCCGGGGCTACCCGGTGGCCTCCTACTCCGGCCGGACCGAGGACGCCGAGCGCCGCAGCGCCGAGGCGGACCTGCTGGCCAACCGGGTCAAGGCCCTGGTGGCCACCTCGGCCCTCGGGATGGGCTTCGACAAGCCCGACCTGGGCTTCGTCGTCCACCTCGGCTCGCCCGGCTCGCCGATCGCCTACTACCAGCAGGTCGGCCGCGCCGGGCGCGGCGTGGAGCACGCCGAGGTCCTGCTGCTGCCCGGTCGCGAGGACGAGGCGATCTGGCGCTACTTCGCCTCCCTCGGGTTCCCGCCCGAGGACCAGGTCCGGCGCACGATCGACGCGCTGGCCGAAGCCGGCCGCCCGCTCTCCACCGCCGCGCTGGAGGCCCGGGTGGACCTGCGCCGGACCAGGCTGGAGACCATGCTCAAGGTGCTCGACGTGGACGGCGCGGTGCACCGGGTGCGCGGCGGCTGGGTGGCCACCGGGCAGAGCTGGGCCTACGACCGGGAGCGGTACGCCAAGGTGGCCCGCGCCCGGTCCGACGAGCAGCAGGCCATGCGCGAGTACGCGTCCGGCGGCCACTGCCGGATGGAGTTCCTGCGCCGCCAGCTGGACGACGAGCAGGCCACCGCGTGCGGACGCTGCGACGTCTGCGCCGGGGTGCGGCACAGCACCGAGGTCTCGGCGCAGGCGCTGGACGCCGCCCGGGCGGCACTGGGCCGGCCGGGGACGGCCTTCGACCCCCGCCGCCTGTGGCCGACCGGCATGGAGGCCCTCGGCGTGCCCCTCAAGGGCCGGATCCCGGCCGACGAGCAGGCCCAGGCCGGCCGGGCGCTCGGCCGGCTCTCGGACATCGGCTGGGGCGGCCGGCTGCGCACCCTGCTGGCCGAGGGCGCACCGGACGGTACCGTCCCGCGCGACGTGGTGGAGGCGCTGGTCACCGTGCTGGCGGACTGGGCGCGCGGTCCCGGCGGCTGGGCGGGCCGGGACCCCGAGACGGGTCGGCCGGTCGGCGTGGTCACCATGGCCTCGTCCACCCGGCCGGAGCTGGTCGGCAGCCTGGGAGCGCGGATCGCGGAGGTGGGCCGCCTCCCGCTGCTCGGCCGGATCGCCTACGCCGAGGGACGTCCGCCGCACGGCGCCCGCAGCAACAGCGCCCAACGGCTGCACTCGCTCGCGGGGTCCCTGGTCCTGCCGCCCGAGCTGGTGGAGGCCCTGGCGGCCAACCCGGGCCCGGTCCTGCTCGTCGACGACCTGGTCGACAGCGGCTGGACGGTCACCGTCGCCGCCCGTCTGCTGCGCAAGGCGGGCGCCCAGGCGGTCCTGCCGCTGGTCCTGGCCGTGCAGGCGTGAGGCGAGGGCCCGTCCCCGGCGAACCGGCGCCCGGCGCCGGTCGTCCCGGCGGGCCCATCCGTCACCCCGGTTCCCGCCCGTCCCACACCCCGACTCGTTCCCTCACAGCCACCCATCTGAATGACTCTGGACCATTCGGGGAATATATCCGGCGAATCCACGGCTTTCGGGCGGCTATCGTCAGTTCATCGTTGCCGCTCAGGCCATCTGACGTGAGAATTGCAGCGTACCCAGACCTCGGTCCTCAGGACCCCGGCTTCGGCGTACGCACGCGCCCGCGCGCCCGGCGGGCCGGGGAAGGAGGACCATGATCCACGGCACAGACCGCGGTCAGCTTTCCTCGGCCAGGGGTCGGAGCATCGACCTGGAGAGCTGGGCGAGTGCGGGGCTGCCCCCCGTACGGGACCCGCGCGACCTGGTCACCGAGCTGCACCAGCGCCACCTGCCGCCGCCGGGAACCAGCGTGCTCGCGGTCCTGGACTTCGACCACCGCGTGGTGGCGTCCGCCTCCGTCGCGCCGCGGCCGCACGTCACCGACGGCTGGCACCACCGCAACGCGCTGCTGAGCCAGCTGCGCCGGGTGATGCCGCACGACCTGCGGCTGACCTCACCGCGACGGACCGCCGTCCTGCTCCGCTGCCGCGACGGCTTGGCCGGCTGGACCGAGCAGGACGGTTCCTGGATGTGGGCCCTGCGGGACACGGCCTCGCTGCACGGGCTGCGCTGCGGCGCCTACATCGCGCTCACCCCGTCGGGCTGGCAGATCCTCGGCGACGGGCGTTCCGGGCGGACGCCGCACTCCGACTCGTGGTCCGAGCGACCGCTGCACACGGTCCGGGAGCTGCCGCCCCGCGGCACCCCGGCCCTGCACGGGCGGGCGGAGGCGCACCGGGCCGGGCTGCCGTGGCACGCGGCGGCAGCGACCGCGGCGGCCGGCACGGCCGGCGCCACGGCCCCGGAGTCGATCCGGCACGCCGCGCGCTGACCCCCCGCCGGGTGGCCGGTGGCGGCCCGCAAGGCGGCGGGACGGCGGGACGGCGGGCGGTACCGACGGCACAGCCCGCCAGTCCGGTACCGGACTGGCGGGCTGACGGACTGACGGACTGACGGGCTACAACCACCCGGCGCGGGGGCCGCCCGGTGCGGCGATCAGGCCGGGACCGGCTGCCCCCCGAGCACCCGGGCGCCGGCCAGCCGCGCCGTCGCGCCGCAGACCACGAGCAGGGACACCGCATGGGTCAGCGCCTTCTCCAGCGCGCGCACCGCACGGCCGTCGTCCTCGGTGTCCAGGACCAGCACCACCACGTCGCGACGGGCCGGCCGGGTCAGCGCCAGGTCGGCGTAGAACACGTCGGTGCCCTCCGCGAGCTGGGCCCAGTACCGCTCCTCGCCGAACGACAGCTCGTGCTGCTGCCACGGGTGCGGCGCGTCCACGGTCAGCACGAGGAGGTCACCGGGGTTGCGGCCGGACTCCAACAGCACGTCCACCGCCTCCTCGGCACGGTCGAGCGCACTGCCGACGGCAGCCTGGATCAGCTGGACGGTCGGACCGGCCGGGGCGGTCGTGGGGGC
Source organism: Kitasatospora nipponensis (assembly GCF_039528135.1). Classification (NCBI taxonomy): domain Bacteria; kingdom Bacillati; phylum Actinomycetota; class Actinomycetes; order Kitasatosporales; family Streptomycetaceae; genus Kitasatospora; species Kitasatospora nipponensis. The sequence continues at coordinate 5,773 of NZ_BAAALF010000155.1, forward strand.
CGGCCCCGGACGCGGTCCGGGCCTGGGGATCTGCGCCGCCCGCGGGCCGGGGCGCGGCGGCCCCGGACGCGCGGCGGCCGGTCGCGGCGGGCCCCGGGGGGGGGGGGGGGGCGGGGCGGGGGGGGGGGGGGGAGGGGGGGGGGGGGGCGGGGGCGGGGGGGGGGGGGGGGGGGGGCGCCCGGGCGCGGCGGCCCCGGGCGGGGACCGGGGACCACGGCGGCCGGGGCGGCGGAATGGACGGGGATGACAGGGGACGCGCTGCCGGTGGCAGGCGTGCTGAGGGCTTGTGCGTCCGACTCGCGGGGGAAGGGAACGCCGGGGCCCGGGATGCTCTCGTGAATCTCCGGCTCCTCGGGGAAGACAGGCATACCCGGATATCTATCAAATGCCGGTCGAATGCGCACGGGCGCCCCACCTGTTGGGCACCAGGCGGACGCAATCATCAGCGCACCGTGCCACCCCCGAACATTCCTGATGATCCGTCAGAAACCGAGGGTGAGCTGCTCGCCACCGTCGGCCGCCTCCGCCGCGAGGCGCGAGCGCTTCAGGTGGCGCCAGTGGGGCAGCGCGTCGAGGTAGGACCAGGAGAGCCGGTGGTGCTCGGTCGGGCCGAACTCCTCCAGCGCCGCCCGGTGCACCGGCGAGGGGTACCCCGCGTTGTCCTCGAAGCCGAACGCCGGGTGGTCGGGCGCCAACCGGGCCATCTGCGCGTCGCGGTGCACCTTGGCCAGCACCGAGGCCGCCGCCACGCAGACGCAGCTCTGGTCGCCCTTGATCACCGTGCGCACCCGCCACGGGCCGCCGAGGTAGTCGTGCTTGCCGTCCAGGATCACCGCGTCCGGGCGCACCGGCAACGCCTCCAGGGCGCGCACGGCGGCCAGTCGCAGGGCCGCGGTCATGCCGAGCTCGTCGCACTCGAGCGCGGACGCCTCGCCCAGCGCGTAGGCGGTGACCCAGTCGGCCAGGACCGGGGCGAGTTGCTCGCGGCGGCGCACGGTGAGCAGCTTGGAGTCGGTCAGCCCCTCCGGCGCGCGGCGCAGGCCGGTCACTGCGGCGCCCACCGTCACCGGCCCGGCCCAGGCGCCGCGACCGACCTCGTCGAGGCCCACGACGAGGCCGGCGCCGGCGCGGCGCAGGGAGCGCTCGACGCTGTGGGTGGGCGGCTGGTAGGGCATCCGGAACGTTCCGTTTCGACGGTGGGCGACCCGAGGTCGTCGAGGAGGCCGGCGACGGGTGCGCCGGCTGCGGCGGCGCCGCGCACTCCACCCTACGGCGGCCGGCCACCGTCACCGACCGGCCACCGCCTCGGGCTCAGTACGCCCCGTACAGCGAGAAGACCGCGCCCTCCTTCACCGCCGGCCCGAAGCCGCTCGGCCAGGTCCCGAACGGCACCGCCGCGCTGCTGTAGGCCCCCTGGCTCACCGCCCCCGCCGTGTAGTTCATGTTGTTGACCGCCGCGCTCGTCCCGTTGCTGTTGTAGACCAGCCAGTAGGAGGTCCCCGCCGCGAGCGTGACGTCGACCGGCAGCGCGTTCCAGGCGTTGGCCGCCAGCGTCCCGCTCGCCGTCGAGGCGAGCAGCGTGCCGGGTGAGCCCGCGCTGTCGCTGTAGAGGGCCAGTTGGAACTGGTTGTTCGGGGCCGCGCCCACCGTCCCGACGTGGACGCTCAGCGCGGTGAGGGCGACCGCGGCCGAGCCGGTGGTGATCCTGCTGGCGTTGAGGTGGTTGGAGTCGGTGTCGTCCAGCAGGGTGCCGACGGTCGCGTTGCCGATGGTCCGCGGCGGGGTCCCGCCGGTGGTGAACGAGACGGTGGCGGGCGCGGCGAGCGCGTTGCCGGCCAGGTCGGTGACGCCCTGCACGGTGGCCGTGTACCCGGTGCTCGGGGCGAGCGGAGCGGCCGGGGTGAGGACGGCGCTGTTGGTGGTCGCGTCGTAGCCGACGGCGCCCGGCACCGCCGCGCCGCCGGCGGTGGCCAGCGTCAGGTGGGCGGCGGTCACGGTCGCCGCGGCCAGCGGCTCGTCGAAGGAGAACCGCACCGGGGCGGTCGGCGCCACCGCGGTGGCCCCGGCGGTCGGCGAGGTGCCGGTCACCACCGGCGGGGTGGTGTCGTGGCCGTAGGTGGCGGTGTAGGAGCCCACCGCGCCGTCGAAGAACGCGTACGGCACGCCCTTGACGGTGTCGATCCGGTAGGGGACGCTCGCCCCCTGGAAGTCGATCTTCGCCAGGCTGCCGGCCGCCGAGCCGACCGGCAGCATCGCGCGCAGGCCGCCTGCCCCGCCGGTGATCGAGAAGGTCAGCGAACTGCCGCTCCAGGTCAGCTTGCTGAAGGCCGAACCGTTGCGCCCGTCCAGCCAGGTGAGCATCTGGCGCCCGGAGACCACCGGCACCCCGCGCGCCTTGGCGGCCGCGATGATCGCGTCGGAGGCGGTGGAGGCCGCGTAGTCGGTGTGGATGTTGGCGCTGAGCGCCGCGTAGTAGCCCTGCGCGCCGTAGGCGGCGCCGAGCAGGGTGTCGATCGTCGCGGGGTAGGACTGGCCGGACTCGTCGGTCATCTGCGTGGTGGCCTGGTACTCGTCGATGATCGAGCCGTCGGTGTCGGCGAACTTCATGATCTCGCCGGTGCCGTTGAAGAAGCCCGGGCGGTCCTGGGTGAACGAGGCCGGATAGTAGTAGTAGTCCTCGTCCAGCCGGATGCCGTTGGCCAGCTTGGTCTTGGGCTGGGTGGACCAGTCGTCCCACTCCACGCAGTGCGTGCGGCTGCTGGCGGGCGAGGGCAGTGCGGGGTACTTCGCCCGCCAGGCGGCCAGTTGGCTCTGGTAGGTGCTCTGCAGGGCCGCCGCGCTCCCCCAGGGCTGGCAGCCGGTGGTGACGTGCAGGCCGACCTCGAAGCCCTGGTCGGAGTACGCCTGGGCCTGGGCCGCGGTCATCGGACCGCTGGTGTACAGGTACGACGAGCCGCGCACGCACTCCCAGTCGGCGACGTTGCAGTTCGGCGGACTCTGCGCGACGTAGCCGTCCCAGCGCCCCGCGGTGCCGCCGATGCCGTGGTCGTCGCCGCTCATCACGACCACCGCCTTGACGTCGCGCGGGAAGTACCAGAAGCGCGGCAGCGGCATCTTCGCGGAGTCCATCAGGGTGATCAGGTTCACCAGCAGCCGCTGCTGCTCGTCGGCGATCGGGATGATCGCCTTGCTCATGTCGTTCCAGTCGGGCTGGCCGTTGACCCCCATGAACATCTCACCGGCCTCGATGCCGTCCACCCCGTCGCGCTGCTGGCCGCCCCAGGCGATGTTGCCCTGCCGGGTCTGCACCACGGACTTGGCGAGGTCGAAGGTGAACGCGGCCGCCTCGCCGCTGCCGGTGGCGCGCAGGGTCACCGCGGGGTTGGCGGTCGCGGTGGCGGCGTCGCTGTACAGGGTGGCCACCGCCGTGGCGCCGTTGAGTGCGTACCGGTCGGCGGCGCCGTGGTAGCCCATGGTGTCGCCGGTGATCCCGGCGCCGGGCGCGGCCGAGGTGTCGACCTTGAGGTAGGCGTCCGCCTGGGTTCCGCCGGCGGCGGTCAGGCCGAGCAGTGGCGCGAGCTGCGGGTCGGGCCGCATCGCGATCAGCCGGCCGCCGCCGGTGGTCCAGCTGCCGAACATGCCGCTCTGGGCGGCGGTCAGCCGCGTCTCGCCGAGCAGCACGACGTCGTAGCCGGCCAGCATCGCGGGGGTCACCGTCGACAGGTCGACGGTCTTGTACGCGTTGAGCCCCTCGGCCTTGAGGATCTCCGTGTAGTACGAGGAGTAGGGGTTGGCCGCGTTCGTGACCAGCAGGATCGGCCCCTCCCCGCCGGGACCGGCACCCGGCGGCGGGGTGTTGTCGGCGCCCGGGGTGTAGGTCGCGTACATCGAGAACGTGACGCCCTCGGCACTGGCCGCGCCGAAGGCCGCGGGCCAGCTGCCGTACCCGCCGGCGCGGTAGGCGCTGGTGCCGCCGGCGGCGTAGGCGAGGTTGTCGACCGCGCCGGTGGCGCCGTTGGCGTTGTAGGCCAGCCAGTAGGGCGTGCTGGGGCTGAGCGCCAGGCTCAGCGGCAGGGTGTTCCAGCTGTTGGGGCTGAGTGTGCCGGGCGAGCTGCTGGCCAGCAGGCTGCCGGGCGCGCCGGCGTTGTCGCCGTACACGGCCACCTGGAACTGGTTGTTGGGGGCCGCGCCGACCGCGCCCACGTACACGCTGACGCTGGTCACCGTGCCGCCGGTGGCCCCGCTGACGGCGCGGGAGGCGTTCAGGTAGTTGGCGTCGCCGACGTCCAGGGAGGCCCCGACGGTGTTGCTGCCGAGCACGGCCGTCGTCGCGGCCGCCCCGGCGCCGGGCCGGGAGGTCGCCGCCGGGCTCGGCGCGGTGGCCGCCGCGGAGCCCGCGGTCACCACCGGCGCCGCCAGCACGACCAGGCCGGTCACCAGGGCCGCCAGCCGGCCGGTGGTGGAGCGTCTGAACCGGGTCACCGTGGTACCGAACGCCATGCCGTCCCCCTAGCCGCGCGCAGGCCCGTGCCGCGCGGCGGGAACCACCCGCACCGGGAACCGTCCGCTCTCGGGACGTGTCCGTGCCGCGCGTCAACTTCCTGCACTGGTATACTGGTTGACCCACGCGGGTGTCCACGGTTTGGCCGTAACCGGCGGAGCGCCCCGTCGCCCCCGCGCCCCGTGCGCACCGCGCGGGGTCACCCGGCGCGGGGTTCAGCCCTTGACCGAGCCGGCCAGCAGCCCGCGCACGAAGTACCGCTGCAGCGCCACGAAGACGACCAGCGGGACGATGATCGACAGGAACGCCCCGGCCGTCAGCAGCTCCCAGCGCCCGCCGAACGATCCGGAGAGCTGGGCCAGGCGCACCGTCATCGGGGCGACGTCCGGAGTGCCGCCCGCGAAGGTCAGCGCCACCAGCAGGTCGTTCCAGACCCAGAGGAACTGGAAGATCGCGAACGAGGCGAGCGCCGGCGCGCAGAGCGGCAGCACGATGGACCGGAAGATCTTGAAGTGCGAGGCACCGTCCACCACCGCCGCCTCCATCAGGTCCTTCGGCAGCTGCGAGATGAAGTTGTGCAGCAGGAAGATGGCCAGCGGCAGCGCGAACATGGTGTGCGCGAGCCAGACCGGCAGGTAGGTGCCGTTCAGGTCGACCTGCGGGACGATGGTGAGACCGCCCAGGTGCGCGCCCCCGGAGAAGAGCTGCAGCAGCGGGATCAGCGCCATCTGCAACGGCACCACCTGCAGGGCGAAGATCACGAAGAAGAGCGTGTCACTGCCCCGGAAGCGCACCCAGGCCAGCGCGTACGCGGCCATCGCGGCGAGCACCAGCGGGAAGAGGGTGGCCGGCACGCTGATCGCCAGCGAGTTGACCAGGTACGGCATCAGCCCGCCGCTGACGCCGAAGCCGCCCTCGAAGAGGACCGTGTGGTAGTTGGAAAGGCCCAGGTCCGGGTGGGCGAACACGGTCCACCAGCCGCTGTCGGCCACGTCCTTCTTGGGGCGCAGCGAGGTGGCCAGCAGGCCGAGGGTGGGGATGGTCCAGAGCACCGTCACCACGATGACGAAGAGCGAGCCGAGCGGGCCGCTGAAGGACCTGCGGACCGCCTTGGCGGCGGGCAGCTGGGGCCGGCCCTCGACGGAGGACGGGGGGCGGTCGGCGATCTGACGGCTCATCGGATGGTCCGCTCCTTGCGCAGCTGGACGATGTTGTAGCCGACCAGCGGGAGCACCGCGAGGAAGAGGATCACCGCGAGGGCGCTTCCCCGGCCGACGTTGAACTGCACGAAGGACTGCGAGTACATCTCGTTGGCCAGCACCTGGGTACCGAAGTTGCCGCCGGTCATGGTCCGCACGATGTCGAACGCCTTCAACGTGGTGATCATGACGGTGGTCAGCACCACGATCAGCGTGGTGCGGATCATCGGGACCGTGACGTACCAGAAGAGCCGCAGCCCGCGCGCGCCGTCCAGCCGGGCGGCCTCGGTCACCTCGTCCGGGATGGCCTTGATCGCGGCCGACAGCACCACCATCGCGAAGCCGGTCTGCACCCAGACCATGACCACCATCAACAGGTAGTCGTTCAGCGGGTGCGAGAGGATCCAGTTCGGCGGGTGCTTCCAGCCCAGCCAGATCGCCAGCTGGCTGAGCAGGCCGATCTGCGGCTGCGCGGTGTCGCGGGTCTCGTAGACGAACTTCCAGATGATGCTGGCGCCGACCAGCGAGACCGCCATCGGCAGGAAGACCAGCGACTTGTAGAACCCCTGCCAGCGCATCCGGTCGACCAGCAGGGCGAGCACCAGGCCCAGTCCGGTGGCCGCGATCGGCGCGACCACCAGCCAGAGCAGGGTGTTGAGCAGGACCTGGTGGATGTAGTCGGTGGTGAAGACCCAGCCGTAGTTCCCGGCGCCGAGGAAGCGGGTGCTGTCGGCGTTCTGGAAGCTCAGGAAGACCGTGCGAATCAGGGGCACCACCAGCCCCACCAGGAGCAGCAGCACCGCCGGCCCCAGCATGACCGCGATGGCCAGCGGACGGCTCAGCCGGCCGCTGGCCCGGCCGGCCGCGAAGAAGACCAGCAGCAGGATGCCCAGGAAGCCGGCTATCGCCCCGAGGCTGTTGCCCAGCTTGAGCGCGGCGTCGCTCCAGGCGGAGTCGGCGAGCGGGCGCGCGCCGAGCGCACCGGCCACGAGCCGGGCACCGGTGACGGGCATGGGTGGCTGTCCTTCCTACGGCGGGCGGGCCTACGACAGGGGGACCCGCGGCGCTCGGGTCCACCACGAGGGGGACTCGAGCGCCGCGGGGCCGGGCGCGGCTACTGCGGCCAGGCCGCGTCGATGTCGCCCGCCACCTGCGGGATCGACTTGCCCTCCGCGAACCAGGCGGTCAACGCCTTCCACTCCTCACCGGCGCCGACCGCCGCGGGCATCAGGTCCGAGGCGTCGAAGCGGAAGGTGGTGGCGGGGCTGGTCAGCGCGGCGGCGGACAGCTGGTCGATCGGGTCGGTGTAGAGGCTCTTGTCCACGCCCTGGTTGGCCGAGACCCAGCCGGTGGCGACCTTCACCCGGCTGCTGGCCCAGTCCGCGGTGGAGAGGTAGTTCTGCACCGCCTGCACCTCGGGCCGGTTCGAGAAGGCGGCCAGGAACTCGCCACCACCCTCGACCGGCTTGCTGATGGCGGGGTTCACGGCCGGCAGGGCGAAGGCGTAGATGTCGCCGTCGGCCGCGATGTTGGTGCCCTTGGGCCACTGCGCCTCGTAGAACGAGGCCTGCTGCAGCATCCAGCACTTGTTGGTGAGGATCGGCGCGCCGGCGTCCTGGAAGGTGGTGGTGGCGATCGACTTGACGTCGCCGATCCCGGCGTTGACCCAGGCCGGGTTCTGCATCCAGTTGGCCACCGTCTGCATCGCGCCGGTGATCTGGGCGTCCCCGAACTTGATCTTGTGGCTGACCCACTGGTCGTAGACGTCGCCGCCCGCACTGCCCAGGACCACCTCCTCCAGCCAGTCGGTGGCCGGCCAGCCGGTGGCCGTGCCGGAGCTGATGCCACCGCACCACGGCTTGCTGCCACCGGCCTTGGCGATGGTGTCGCTGAGCGCCATCAGGTCCGCCCAGCTCTGCGGCACCTGGTAGCCGGCCTGCTTGAAGGCCTTGGGCGAGTACCAGACCAGCGACTTCATGTTGGCACTCATCGGCGCCGCGTAGAACGTGCCGTTGACCGAACCGTAGGACTTCCAGACCGGGTTCCACTGGCTCTCGTTCTGGACGGTCTGCGCCGGCGGCTTGACCACCTTGCCGGTCTTGACCATCTGGGCCAGCAGGCCGGGCTGCGGGATGATCGCGAAGTCCGGGACGTTGCCGCCGGCCACCCGGACCGGGAGCTGGGCCTCGAAGTCGTTGGACCCCTCGTAGGAGATCTTGATCCCGGTACAAGAACTGAACTCTGCCCAGGATTTTTCCAGGGAGTCCGACTCCGGGCTCAGGATCGAGGCGAACATCGTCACCTTGGTCCCCGCGTGCCCCGAGTACGCCTGGTACTTGGCGCAGTCGCCGGACAGTACGGGGGCGGCGGTCCCACTGCTGGTGCCGCTCGAGCTGTTGGAACAGGCCGCGGTCAGGGCCAGCCCCAACACGGCCGGGGCCACCAGCAGTCGATTTCGGAGCCGGGCACTCTTCGTGATGGTCAAAGCGTTCTCCTGCGGCCTGGGACGAACGACATGGCGCTGCACTGAACCGGAGGCAAGACCGAAGGCCGGCGATGGCCGCGACCGGGATCAGCGGCGGCCTGAGTCGTCGGCGACTGGCTTGAAGACGTTAACGCAACGGCCATCCGGCGCCAAGGGACGCGTTCAGCTTTCGTTGGCCAGTGTTCCAGTCGTTACCGGAAGGTACGGAGATAAGTGGATGTGTCCGCGGATACCTACCCGTGAGCGCGTGCGCAAACGCCCCGCGGGGGCGGACCGGGTGGATCGGTCCGCCCCCGCGGGGCGTCTGTGCACGTGAGGCGACCGCGGTCGGCCGGTGGTCAGCGCAGCCGGACCGGCAGGCTCTGCAGGCTGTTGACCACCACCGAGGCGGTGGGCCGCAGTTCACCGTCGGGCACCGCCAACGCCAGGTCCGGGAAGCGTTCGAAGAGCGCGGGCAGCGCCACCTGCGCCTCCAGCCGGGCCAGCGGCGACCCCGGGCAGACGTGCGGGCCGTGCCCGAAGGACAGGTGCCGGATCGGATCGCGGGTGACGTCGAAGAGCTCCGCGGTGATCCCGTGCTGCGCCGGATCGCGCCCGATCGCGTTGTACGAGATCAGCACCGGCTCGCCCTGCGGCACCACCACCTCGCCCACCGCGATCGGCTCGGCGGCGAAACGGAAGAGGAAGTTGCTGGTCGGAGGCGTCCAGCGGAGCGACTCCTCGACCACCGCCGCCCAGGAGATCTCACCCGAACGGACCAGGGCCAGTTGGTCCGGGTGGCCCAACAGGGCCCGCACCGCGTTGGTGATCAGGTTGACCGTGGTCTCGTGCCCCGCCGCGATGATCACCCGCAGGGTGGCCGCGGCCTCGGCGTCGGTCAGCTCGCTGCCCTCGACGTCGGCGGCCAGCAGGGCACTGGTCAGGTCGTCGGCCGGCGCGGCCCGGCGCTGGGCGACCAGATCGCCCACGAAGGCGTTCAGCGCCTTGATGGTGGCCTGGATGCCCGCCGGATCCGGGACGCTGCTGAAGAACCGCTCGTAGAGCTCGCGCAGGTAGCCGTGGTCGGCCGGATCCACCCCCAGCAGCGAGCCGATCACCGTCATCGGCAGCGGGAAGGCGAAGCCGGACTTGAGGTCGACCACCGGCTCCCCGGCGGCCAGCGCGTCCAGCAGTTCGGCCGTGGTGCGCTCCACCGAAGGGCGCATCAGCTCGACCCGGCGCGGCGTGAACGCCTGCGCCACCAGGGCCCGCAGGCGCCGGTGCGCCTCGCCGTCGGTGGTGACCATGCTCGGACCGGGCACCGCCAGTCCGATCAGCGGCCAGTCGCGCGGCACCTCGCCGCGCTGGAAGGCGGCCCAGTGGGCGGCGTCCTTCACCAGCCGCGGGTCCGTCAGCAGGGTGCGGGCCCAGGCGTGCCGGGTGACCGCCCAGGCGCGCACCCCGCCCGGCAGCTCCACCCGGGCCACCGGGCCGGCCTCGCGCAGCAACGCCCCCTCGCCCGCGCTGTCGCGCGCGAACGGATCCAGCGTGATGGTCTCGGTCATCCGAAAGCCCCTCCTGTCGTGGTCGTGGCCGGCGTGAAGCCCACCGGGAGCGCCACCAGCGCGCGCACCCAGGGCGAGGGCCGCCACACCAGCGCGTGCTCGGCGACCGCCAGGCGCAGGTCGGGCAGCCGGTCCAGCAGCACCTCGATGGCCGTGGCGGCGATCACCTCGGCCGCCTCCTGCGCCGGGAACGGGCAGCGGTGCTCGCCGTGCGAGAAGCTCAGGTGCGCGTGGTTGCCCTCGGCGGCCTCGCCGTTGGCCTGGCGCACCGCGGGGTCGCTGTTGGCCCCCGCGAAGCCCAGCAGCAGCAGGTCGCCGGCCGCGATCTGCCGGCCGCCCAGCCGGGTGTCGCGCGTCGCCCAGCGGCCGGCGAAGTTCTGGGTGGGGGTGTCCTCCCAGAGCGCCTCGGTGAGCGCCTGGCCCACGCTGCGCCGCCCGCCCGAGAGCGAGGCGGCGAACCGCTCGTCGGTGAGCATCAGCCGCAGGGCGTTGGCGATCCAGTAGGCGGTGGGCTGGTGACCGGCGATCAGCAGCACCCGCAGGTCCCGCATCACCTCGTCCTCGCTCAGCGCGGCGGGGTGGACCAGCAGCCGGGAGGTGATGTCGGCGCCGGGCGCGGCCCGCTTGGCCTCGACCAGTTCCAGCATCACGGCCAGCAGCCGCTCCGCGCCCTGCTGCGCGCCGGCGCCACCGTCCAGCATGTCCAGCAGGGCGCGGATCAGCGTCGGCACCTGGGCGCCGTCCAGCCCGAGCATCCAGCAGAGCACCAGCAGCGGCATCCGGTGCGCGTACTCGGCGACCAGGTCGGCCTCGCCCCGCCCGGCGAACTCGTCGATCAGCCGGTCGGCGACCTGCTCGCAGTACTTCTTCAACTCGTAAGGGTCGACCGACGAGAGGCCGTCGGTGATCGCCGCCGAACGCCGCTGGTGCTCGGTCCCCTCGGTGTAGAGGATCGAGGGGACCGGCGTCATCATCGGCAGCAGCGGCCAGTCCGCCGCGATGGTGGACCAGGCGTTCCAGCGGCTGGAGTCGCGTCCGAAGAGCTTGGGCTGACTGGTCACCAGCTGCAGCTCGCGGTAGCCGATGACCAGCCACGCCGGCACGCCGCCGGCCAGCTCGACCGGGGCGACCGGGCCGTGCGCGGCGCGCAGCTCGCGGTAGACCTGGCCGGGATCGGTCTGGAAGCGCGGGCCGTACAGCGGCGCCGGGGAGCGGTGCGCCGGGCAGCCGGGCGGTGGGGTGGGGGCGGCCGGCTCGGTCACGAGTCGCTCTCCTGTTCGGCTTCGGCTTCGGCGCGGGTGTAGAGGTGACGGACGAGTTCGATCAGCACCTGCTTGCTGGACCCGCGCTCGCGCGCGTCGCAGTCCACCAGCGGCACCTCCGGCGACAGGTCGAGCGCCGCGCGGACCTGGGCCAGGCTGTGCCGGGGCGGCTCGAAGTTGTTGCGGGCCACCACGAACGGCATCCCGTGGTGCTCCAGCCGGTCGATCGCGTACCAGGACTCCTCCAGCCGGCGCGGGTCCACCAGCACCACCGCGCCCAGCGCCCCGCGGAAGAGCCGGTCCCAGAGGAACCAGAACCGCTCCTGCCCGGGGGCGCCGAAGAGGTAGAGCACGCTCTGCGGCGTCAGGGTGATCCGGCCGAAGTCGAACGCGACCGTGGTGGAGCGCTTGTCGCGCACGGCGGACGGGTCGTCGACCCCGATCCCGGCCCGGGTCATCACCTCCTCGGTGGCCAGCGGGCGGATCTCGCTCACCGAGCCGACCAGCGTGGTCTTGCCCGCTCCGAAGCCGCCGACCACGACGATCTTCATCGCGTGCTCGGCGCTGCTCTGCAACGGGGTGCGCGGGCTCTGCGGGGTGCGCGGGCCGGGCGGGGTGCGCGGCAGCTCGCGGACGGCCCCCGCGCCGGCGTCAGAGCCGTTGGAGTCCATGCAGCACCTGCTTCAGCGTGTCGAGGTCGGGCAACTGGGCCTGGGCGGGGACGAACCGCGGGTGGCGGGCGGTGATCCGGCCGGCCTCCAGCAGGTCGCCCAGCAGGATCTTCACGATGCTGATCGGCAAAGCCAGTTCGGCCGCCACCTCCACCACCGCCGTCGGGCGCTCGCACAGCCGCAGGATCCGCGCGTGCTCGGACTGCATGCCGGGCACCGGCGCGCACTCCGAGACGATCAGCGTCACCACGTCGAAGGCGGCGTGCGCGGGCGGCCGGCTGCGCCCGCGGGTCACCGTGTAGAGCCGGTCGGGGCCGTCGTCCGGGCCCGGGCGCCGCGCGGCCGTCATGCCGTGCGGGTGACGTCGTCCGTCGCAGCTGCGTGGTCCGCCGGGGCGGCGGCCTCGGTGGCGGCGGCGTCCTTCGCCGCGGTGGCCGGATCGCGCGGCGGTGCGCTGAGGAGGTCACCGATCTGCTCGACCAGGCCGTGCATGTTGTGCCCGACCAGGCCGACGTCGGTGCTCTCCTCGGTCACCACCGCGAGATGCGCCCCCTCCCCCGCCGCCACGATGCACAGGATGCCGCCGTGGAACTCGGTCATCGACTGCCGCACGCCGCCGCTGCCGTCGCCGAACTCGATCGAGGCGCCGTGCGCCAGGCTCTGGATGCCGGAGGCGATGGCGGCCAGCTGGTCGGCCTCGTCGACGGTCAGCCCCGCGCTGTGGCAGAGCTTGAGACCGTCCGCGGAGAGCACCAGGGCGTGCCGGGAGCCGGGGGTGTTGGTCAGCAGGTTCTCCAACAGCCAGTCGAGACCGCGGTCGGTGGTGCTGCTCATCAGGCGTTGTCCTTCGGGAAGTCAGCGGGCGGTGCCGGACTGGGAGGGGTGGGCCGTGGCCCCTGGACGGCCTGCCGGAACGCGCCGAACCGGGCGGCGGACTGCGCGCCACCGGCGGCCCGGGGGGCGGCGGGCTGCTCGGCGGAGTCCTCGGCGACCGCGCTCGCGCTCACGTCCGTGTCCGTGTCCGCCGACGGGGCGGGGCGGGCGGCCGGAGCGGGGAGCGCGGAGGGAGCCGGGGAGGGAGCCGGGACGGCGGACCGGTTGGCGGCCGCCAGGGTCTGTCCGCGGCGGCGCTTGGGCAGGTCGCTCTCCGCACCCTCCGCCGGGGCGACGGCGGCCTGCGGCGCGGCGACCCGCGGGGTGGGCGTGATCAGCGAGTGCGGGAACCCGGTCGCTCGGGCGGACGGCGCGGCGGCGGCCGGCGGCAGCGCGGCCGGCACCGGCGGGGCGGCCACCGCGGCCGGCGCGATCGCCTCGCCGTCCCCGCCGAGCTCCGACTCCGGATGGGTGATCAGCTGCTCGGGCACCAGCACCACCACGCCCGTGCCACCGCGCGAGGAGGGCCGGAAGGAGATCGACAGCCCGTGCTTGCGGGCCAGCGCCCCGACCACCGCGAAGCCGAGCCGGGTCCCCGCGGAGAGCGTGGTGAGGTCCAGCGGCTCGCCCGAGACGGCCTGTTCGGCCCGCCGCAGCCAGATCTCGGAGAGCCCCAGGCCGCCGTCCTCGACGGTGATGGCCAGCCCGGCGTGCAACTCCTCGACGTAGACGTGCACCTCGGCCGGCGGCGCCGAGAAGTTGGTGGCGTTGTCCAGCAGTTCGGCCAGCGTGTGCATCACGCCCTCGGCCGCGTACCCCGCGACCGCCGCGCCGCTCGCGGAGTGCAGCCGCACCCGCTGGTAGGCCCCGATCCGGCCGAGCGCGCCGCGCAGCACGCTCTCCACCGCGATCGGCCGCGTCCAGCGCCGACCGCTGCGCGCGCCGGTGAGCACCGCGATGCTGTCGGCCATCCGGCCGGCCTGGGCGGTGCTGTGGTCCAGCCGGAGCAGGTCGCCGAGCACCTCCTCGCCGTGCCGGTGCTGCATCTCGCGCAGCTCGGCGTGCATGCTGGTGGCCAGCGCCTGGACCCGGCCCGCCGCCGTCGCACAGACCGCCAGCGCCGCGGCGCGCTGCCGCTCGCCGTAGGCGATCTCCCGGGCCAGCAACCGCAACAGGTCCTCGTGGGCGGTCTGCCGGTGCTCCACCAGGACGGTGTCGACCGACGCCCCGGCCCGCAGCCGGCCCACCACCTCGGGGATGGTCAGCTCGGCCAGCCGGGCGAGTTCGGCCCGCTCGTCGTCGGCGGCCCCCCGCGCGGCCGACGCCTCGGCCCGCGCCTCGACCGCCTCCGAACGCGCGGCCAGCATCTCGACCCGCGCCGCCTCGGCGTCGGTGTAGGCGGCGTTGGCCCGGCCCCGGGAGGCCTGCGCCTGGGGCACCGCCGGGGCGGGGGGCGACTCCGCCCGCCGGGCGGCGCGCAGGGCCGCCTCCCCCCGGGT
>NZ_BAAALF010000156.1:0-7766 GCF_039528135.1 Kitasatospora nipponensis
CCGCCCGGCCGCGGCACCGGCCCGGGCCGGAACTCCCGCTCCGGCCACCGGCCCCGACGTCACGCTGGAGTCCTACGACCAGAAGAGCGGCCAGGTCGTCCTCGCCGTCGCCGACACCCCGGGCCCGGGCAGTCCGAGCCCGGGCACCGCCAACCCCGGCACCGCCCACCCGGGCACGCCCACGCCGGCCGCTTCGGGGATCCCGCACCCGGGCACCCCCACCCCGGCCGCCTCGGCGGCGGCCGTCGCCGCCGTCCGGCCCGGCCAGCTGATCGACAGCCCGCCGTCGGCCGCCGCACCGCACGGAGCCCTGCTCGCCGTCACCGGCGTCACCTCGGCCGCCGACGGCAAGGTGACGGCCGCCACCCGCCCGGCCACCATCTCCGAACTACTCGGCCGGACCTGGGCCGACATCAAGAGCGCCCTCGACCCGCACCGGATCCAGGTCACCCCGAAGCTCAAGGACCTGAAGACCTCCTACGTCCCCAAGCCCGACGGCGGCAACGGCTCCGCCTCGGCCGCCCTGGAGCTGGACGCCGACGACACCGTCCCGCTGCCCGGCGGGGCCACCGCCACGCTCAGCGGGTCGCTGGAACTCGACCCCAGCGTCACCTTCTCATACCACGGCAGCACCGGCATCCTCGGCGCCGACCGGGCCGAGGTCGGCTTCGACCTCGGCGCACACGCCAACTGGCACCTCACGGCGAGCCTTTCCGGCTCCACCGGCCAGGTGCGGATCCCGATCGCCGCGCTCACGGCCACCCCGACGGTGATGGTCGGTTCGGTGCCCGTCGTGATCACCCTCAACCTGACCGTCTACGCCGAGGTCGGCGCCGACGGCACGGTCACCGTCGACACCACGCAGCAGATCGACGGCGACTGGGGCATCCACGCCGACTACACCAGGGCCGGCGGCTGGACCTCCGCGACCGAACCCGTCACCACCAGGGTCTCCCCGGTCCGGGCGACCTTCACCGGTACCGCCAACGTGCGCAGCGGCCTGGTGGCGGACGGCTCCGTCGCGCTCTACGACAGCCTGGGCGTGAAGGCCACCGTCGAGCCGTACCTGCGGGCGGCCGTGGACGGCCGGGTCAGCATCGACAGCAGCGCCGGCAAGCCCACCGTCACCGGCACGGCCGGCCTCTACGGCGGACTCGACGTGACCGGAGCGGTGCTGGCGCGCATCGCCGTCCTCGGCACCCCGCTGCTGGAGAAGGACCTGCCGTTCAAGCAGTACCACAACGAATGGCCCATCGTCACCAGCTCGACGGGCAACGCCACCCCGAACACGACGGGTGCGTCCACCAACTGACGAGGCATCAGATGTGGCCTCCCGGGGTCCGGCCACCGCGCCCGGCCCCGGGAGGCCAACCCACTGCGGCCGTCCGCGCGCTCAGGGCGCCGCCGGGCGGGGCAGCGGCTGCTCGGCCCAGATGGTCTTGCCGGTGCCGGTGTGCCGGGTCCCCCAGCGCTCGGTGAGCTGGGCGACCATCATCAGGCCACGTCCGCCCTCGTCGAAGATGCGGGCACGGCGCAGGTGCGGTGCGGTGCTGTTGGCGTCGGCGACCTCGCAGATCAGCGTGCGGTCCTTGATGAGCCGCAGCTGGATGGGCAGGGCGCCGTAGCGGATCGCGTTGGTCACCAGTTCGCTCACCGTGAGTTCGGTGACGAAGGCGAGTTCGTCCAGCTCCCACGCGTGCAGCTGCGCGGTCGTCCAGGCCCGGACCTCGGCGACGACGGCCGGATCGGCGGGCAGGTCCCAGCGGGCGACGTGCCTGGTGTCCAGGGCGTGGGTGCGGGCGACGAGCAGCGCGACGTCGTCGGCGGGCCGCTCGTCGAGCAGCGCCTCCAGGACGGTGTCACAGAGGGTGTCGAGGTCGAGGGCGGCGCCGAGCGGGGGAAGGGAGCCGGCGAGGGTCGTGCGCAGGGCGTTCAGGCCGGTGTCGATGTCGCGACCGCGGGCTTCGATCAGGCCGTCGGTGTACAGCGCGAGGAGGCTTCCCGCCGGAAGCTCGGTCTCGACGGACTCGAACGGCAGCCCGCCCAGGCCCAGCGGCGGGCCGCTGGGCAGTTCCACGAAGTCCACGGTGCCCTCGGGGGTCACCAGGGCGGGCCAGGGGTGGCCGGCGCTGGCGAGCGAGCACCGGCGGGAGATGGGGTCGTAGACGGCGTACAGGCAGGTGGCGCCGAGCTCTCCCGGTGGCACGTCGGCGCACTCCTGCCCCGTGCCGAGCCGGATGACGAGGTCGTCCAGGTGCGCGAGCAGCTCGTCCGGGGCCAGGTCGACGTCGGCCAGGGTGCGCACCGCCGTGCGCAGGCGTCCCATGGCCGCGGAGGCGTGGATGCCGTGGCCGACGACGTCGCCGACGACCAGGGCGACCCGCGCGCCGGAGAGCGGGATCACGTCGAACCAGTCGCCGCCGACACCGGCCTTCGAGCCCGCGGGCAGGTAACGGCCGGCGACGTCCACGGCGGCCTGCTCGGGGATCCCCTGGGGCAGCAGGCTGTGCTGGAGGGCGAGGGCGGTGGTGCGCTCGCGGGTGTAGCGGCGGGCGTTGTCGATGCAGACGGCCGCGCGGGTTGCCAGTTCCTCGGCGATCTCCAGGTCGTCCTGCCCGTAGGGTGCGGCGGACGCGGCCAGACGGGTGAACAGGACGACGCCGAGGTTCACCCCACGGGCCTGCAGCGGCACGGTGAGCAGCGAGTGCGGGCGGTACCGGTCGATCCAGGCCGCCCGGTCCGGGTCCTGGGCCAGCCAGCGGGTGATCTCGGGGTCGGTGATCCGATGGACGGTGCCGCGGCCGCTGGCCAGGCAGCGGGCGTGCGGGGAGGACTCCGGGTAGCCGGCTGGCTCCCCGACCGTGACGACCCCCGGCACGTCGGAGCGGACGGCGGCCCGGCGCAGCACCAGGTGTCCGTCCGTACTGATCGGTGCCGGCTCGTCCCCCCGCAGCACGGCGTCGAGCAGGTCCACCGAGACGAAGTCGGCGCAGGCGGGCACCGCCACGTCGGCCAGCTCCTGAGCGGTGCGGGCCACGTCCAGGCTGCTGCCGATGCGCCTGCTGGCCTCGTCGAGCAGCGCCAGGGTCTCGCGGGCCGCCTGCTGCTCGGAGAAGTCGAGCACGGTCTGCTGCACGGCGTGTACCCGCCCGGCCGGGTCCCGCAGCGGGGTGAGGTGGACGATCCAGGCGTGCGGGAAGGCCTCTCCCGGCATCTGCACGCGGTTCTCGATCTGCTCCGGCCGGCCCGTCGCCGCCACCCGCTCGACACTGCGCTGCGGCACCTCGAAGAGCGGATCCGGCAGGTGCTCCGTCATCCGCAGCCCGCGCAGTTCCCCTTCCGTGGCCGCGAGTTGCCGTGCCATGGCCCGGTTGACGCGCAGGAACCTGCCCTCGGTGTCGTAGATCGCCTGGGCGAACGGGGACTGGTCGAACGCCCAGTGGACCAGCCGGTCGCCGTCGTGCTCGGCCCCCTGCTCCAGCGGGGCGGCCTCGAACAGCCAGCCGACCTGCCCGTCACCGACGGGCAGCGCGCGCACGGAGAGCCGGCACGTGGCCGGGCCGCCGTCGCGGTGGCGCAGGACCACCAGGCCGACCCAGTCCCCCCGCCCGGCCAGCCGCTCGCGCGCCGACCGCGGAAGGGGCGACGCGAGCAGGTCCGCCGCGGGCCGACCCGCGGCCTCGGACGCGGAGTACCCGAGCAGCCGCTGCGCGCCGGCACTCCAGCCCGCCAGGACCCCGTCCGGCGTCGCCATCGCCACGGCCGCACCCGGGACGAAGGGCCCACCGGGCGGGCCTTCGGCCGCCTCTGGTGTGTCCATGGTGATCATCTCGCTTCGCGCCTGCGTTGACTCCAGGATTCCTCGGGCGCGGCACAAGTTCACCTCGGGCCGCCCGGGCCCGCCGTCCACGGCGGTCGGGCCGGGCCGGATCGGGCCAGATCAGGTCGGGTCAGGTCGGGTCAGGCCTGGATGACGAGCGCCTTGTCGACGGCGGGGAAGACACCGCAGCCCGCCCCGAGGACGGCGGCGGCTGCGACCGTGGCGGGCCAGGTGTGCACCAGCGCCAGCAGCAGGGCCGCGCCCGCCATGTTCCCGCGCTGTGGGCCTATGCGCTGGATCGCTTCACCCGCAGGGGAATTGACGACATCGGCCCCATCCTCGGCAAGGCTCGTGTCATGTGGTCAGCCGGCCAATGGCGGCCGGCCCCCGACCGGGCACCACGAGCGTGTCTTCAACCCGCAGGTGCACCATCACGTCCCCCTGGCTCTCCCGACCACCGCTGAGCTGCGGATTCCCGCTGGCGGCGGTCGGCGCCGGCCCCCTGGAGTCGGCGGGCCCGCCCCGGTCGGGGCGACGGCGTCACCAGCGCGCGTGTCCGGAACACGTGGCGGTCCGGAAGTTGACGATCTCATGATGTGTGTGGCGTGTGGGGTGCGCCCGGTGGCGACCGAGAGCCGGCGCTGCTTCGGGTGCGCGCAGGCGGCCCCGGGCTGGCCGGCGGCGTACCGCTCGGCGAACGGCCGTTCGGTGGCGGTCCTTGTCCTCCTGGGGCTCAGCGCGCTGCTGTCAGCAGCAGCGGTCGTGATCGATCTCTGGAGCAACGCGCTCTACGGCGGGGTGCTGGACGGGGCGGACGACATCAGCCACGACGAGATCGACGCACTGGACGCCCTGGCGCACGGACTGAACACGATCTCGATCCTGACGACGGTGGCCACTGCGGTGGCGTTCATCGTGTGGTTCTACCGCGTCCGCCAGAACGCCGACCTGCTGGCGCCGAACGGACACCGCCTCGGGCGCGGCTGGACCATCGGGGCCTGGTTCACCCCGTTCGTCGCGCTCTGGTTCCCCTGGCAACTGATGGCGGACTGCTGGCAGGCGAGCGCCCCACTCGACGCCGACGGACGGCGGCGCACGCTGTCGCAGAAGGTGCTGGTCCTGTGGTGGTCCACCTGGATCGGCTGGCTGATCCTCGGCCGGATCGCCGGCGCCATGCTGAAGTCCGTGGACATGTCGACGTACGACCGCATGAACAACCTGCGCAGCGTCGTCCTGGTGGAGGCGGCCGGGTCGACGCTGCGGCTGGTGGCGGCCGTCGCAGCGATCGTGGTTGTCCACCGACTGACGGCGATGCAGCAGGCCCGCCGATCCGCGATCGACCCGATCGCCGCCATGACCGCCCGGGCGGTGGTCGGGCAAGGCGCGGTGCCCCCCGTCGTCGTGGCGCAATCAGTCGCGCCCGCGCCCGCGCCTGCGCCTGCGGAGGTGCCGCGTGACGCCACGCCGCAGGGGCAGCTGCCACATGACAACGGTTGACGGCGTTCAGCCTCTGGAGTACAGCCACTCCGGACGCTCGCGCACCGGCGGCCGGGCACACCGGGCGGCCGGCGCGTCCAGGCGCGCCCGCCGGCGATCGTCCCCGGCAAGGAGATCCACGTCGTCCTCAACAACGGTTCCTCGCACACCGCCTGGCCCCCGCCACCCGCAGCCGCCACCGTATGCCGCCGACTCGGGGCTCCGGGCGCTGGCCCAGCCGCGAACGGAGAGTCACTGAAAGTGACGGACGTTCACCCTTCTGCACCACCGGACGCGAGCCGGAGCCGTTGGCTGTACAGACCTGACAGGCATGCCTGCGGGTTCGGGGTTTCACTGGGTGTGGGGTCTGGAATCCAGGGTTCGACCGGCGGCCGGGCAGCGTGGTTCCGCTGGCGTGCCGGCCCGAATGCGCGATGAGTCGGCGAGAGGGTGGAACGGATGCTGGGCGTCGTTTTCGTTCACGGGTTCAACTCGTCGCCGGACATGTGGGACGGATTCGCCAATCGGATAACCAAGGACCGCGAGCTGGCCGGGGCGGGCGTGCTGCGGTTCGGGTACCCCACGGGGCTGAGGCAGCGCGGTGGGCTCCGGGTACTGCCGTCGCTGGACACGGTGGCCGACGGGCTGAAGGAGTACCTGCGCACACGGGCCGAGAAGTGTGATCAGCTGGTCCTGGTGGGGCACAGCATGGGCGGACTGGTCATCCAGCGGTACCTGGCGCGGATGCTGGCCGAGCGCCACGGGCGCCAACTTGCCCGGGTGCGCCGGGTGGTGATGCTGGCCACGCCGAACGCCGGCTCACTGCTGGCGCTGGGCGCGCGCAAGGTACTGCTCGGCAGCAACGTTCAGGACCAGGCGTTGCGCCCGCTCAACGACCAGGTAGCCGACACGGTGCGCAAGGTACTGCAGAACGTCGTCAACGCCGACGTCCTCAGCGACGGCACCTGCCCGATCCCGTTCTCCGTGTACGCCGGGACCGAGGACGGGATCGTGCCCCCCGCTTCCGCCCTGGGGGCGTTCCCCGACGGCGCAGCGCTGCCGGGCGACCACTTCACGATCGCGCGCGAGGACTCCACCTACGCCACGCTCAAACGCCTGCTGTTGGCCGCCGCGGACGGCGACCTGCCGGAGACGGTGGCCGCGCTGGGGCCGGCAGCGCTGGAGGTGCACAACGCCGTCGAGCCGGGCCGCGACCCAGGCGTGATCGCGGGAGGGTTGACCGCATACGTGCCGCGCGGGCACGACAGGGTGCTGCGCACGGTCTTGGCTGCGGTATTCGCCGGCGGGCCGTCCCGGCTGGCCGTGCTCACCGGCGAGTCCTCCACCGGCAAGACGCGCGCCCTGTACGAGGCGCTGCTCGCACTGGCGCCGGACCGGCCCCTGCTGCGCCCGGTCGGCGCCGAGGACCTGCTCACCCTGCTGGAGGACGGGCGGCTCAGACCTGGCTGCCTGCTGTGGTGCAACGAGGCCCAGCGGTTCCTGTACGGCGCGCACGGCGAGCGCGCGGCCGCGAAGCTGCGCGGAGTGCTGGAGCATACGGCGGGGATCGCCGTGGTCGGCACGCTGTGGAGCGAACCGTACTGGCGCGAGCTGACCGAGGCGGGCCGGCCGGGCGATCCGCACGCCCAGGCCCGGGCCCTGCTCAGCCATCCCGGACTGGCGGCACGGATCAGGGTGCCCGTGCACCTGACCGACCGCGACCTTGAGGCGTGGCGCATCCAGGCCGCCTCCGGTGCCGACCCGCGTCTGCGCCACGCGCTGAACGCCGGGGGGAGCAACGGGCGGGTGATCCAGCATCTGAGCGGCGGCCCGGAACTGCTCGCGGCCTACCTGGCCGGACCCGACGCCGGTTTCACCAGCCAGGAGCACGCGCTGCTCACCGCCGCGCTCGACGCGCGACGCCTTGGACACCTCACCGCGCTGCCGGCCGACCTGCTGGCGCAAGCCGCCGACGGCGCCCTGGACGCGAGCGACCGGGCCAATGACCGCAACTGGGCACGATCCGTGCTGGAGGGCCTGAGCAGCGGGCAGCACCCAGACGGCACCCGCACCGACATCCGCAACACCCTGTCCGCGCTGATCGCGGTGCGCCCGCGCGCTGGGCAGGCAGCACGTTACGAGCCGACCGACTACCTGGACCAGCACACTCGGCGGCTTCGCGCCGACGAGCTCGGCGCCCCCTCACTCTGGAACGCCCTGGTCAGGCACACCGCCGACGCTGACGACCAGGACCGCCTCGCCCGGGCGGCGTGGGCCCGCGGGCTGCGCACCACCGCGGTGCGCCTGTGGAGGCGCGCCGTCCAGGCCGGCCACCCCACCACCCGCCTGGTGGAACTCGGAGAGACTCTGGATCCCGATCGCGAAGCCGCCGCCTTCAGCGCCGTCCACGCCGACCTGACCGACCCGGGCGCGGTGGCCTACCTGCTGCGATCACTGCGGAAGGTTGAGG
>NZ_BAAALF010000156.1:7865-19795 GCF_039528135.1 Kitasatospora nipponensis
GACGAGCAGGCGGTGGCGGCGCTGCTGGCCCGCGACCCGGCCACCCACGCCGACCCGAGCAATCCGGGCGCGGTGGCCCGCCTGCTGGATGAACTGCGGGAGGCCGGCGACACGCAGGCCGCGGCCGCACTGGCCGAGCGAGCCGCCGCCCACACGGACCCGGCGGACTCCCGCGCGGTGGCCTACCTGCTGCGATCACTGGGGAAGGCTGGGGACGAGCAGGCGGTGGCGGCGCTGCTGGCCCGCGACCCGGCCACCCACGCCGACCTGACCGACCCGGGCGCGGTGGCCGACCTGCTACGAACACTGCGGAAGGCTGGGGACGAGGTGGTGGCGGCACTGCTGGCCCGCGACCCGGCCGCCCACGCCGACCCGAGCAACCCCCTCGCGGTGATGTTGCTCATGGACGCGCTGTGGGAGGCCGGGGACGCGCAGGCCGCGGCGGCACTGGCCAAGCGAGCCGCCCTCCACGCCGACCTGACCGACCTGGGCGAGCTTGCCCTCCTGCTGTGGGAGTTGCGGAAGGTCGGGGCGCCACAGGCGGTGGCGATGCTGGCAAGGCGAGCCGCCGCGCACGCCGACCTGGCCGATGCGGGCGTCCTGCTGCGAACACTGCGGGAGGCTGGGGACAAGCAGGCGGTGGCGGCGCTGCTGGCACGAGACCCGGCCGCCCACGCCGACCCGAACGACCCCCTCGCGGTGATGTTGCTCATGGACGCGCTGCGGGAGGCCGAGGACGCGCAGGCCGCGGCGGCACTGGCCAAGCGAGCCGCCCTCCACGCCGACCTGACCGACCCGGGCACGGTGGCCGATCTGCTGCGAACACTGCGGGAAGCTGAAGAGGAGCAGGCCGTCGCAGTGCTGTTGGCACGAGACCCGGCCGTCCACGCCGACCTGACCGACCCGGGCGCGGTGGCCGATCTGCTGCGAACACTGCGGGAAGCTGAAGAGGAGCAGGCCGTCGCGGCGCTGTTGGCACGAGACCCGGCCGTCCACGCCGACCTGAGCAACCCGTACGCGGTCAGCCGCCTGTTGGAGGCACTTCGGGAGGCCGGGGACGAGCGGGCCGTCGCGGTGCTGCTGGCCCGAGACCCGGCTGCCCATGCCGACCTGAACGACCCGGACAAGGTGTTCGGCCTGATCCAGAGGCTGCGCCAGGCCGGCGAAAGCCCGGCCGCAGCGGCGCTCAGCGTCCGGGCTGAGAACGCCGGGCACTCCCCCGATCGGTTCGCATCCTACGGACGAGAGCCCGATGGACGGCGATCCCCTCCGTGGACATGGCGCGGCATCTTCCGGCACGAGGACTGACGGAGGTCGAGAGCCATCGCGGCACACCCGGCGCGGACTGCTCCCTCCGGAGCCGCCCGCGGCCGCTATGCCACTACCTCGGCGCCCTCCGGGATCGGGGCCACGGCGTGGAGCGGCTTGCTGAACTGGGTGCGGTACAGCTCCGCGTACCGCCCGTGCTCGGCGAGCAGTTCCTCGTGGGTGCCGCGTTCCACGATGTGTCCGCCCTCGACGACGAGGATCTGGTCGGCCGCGTGGATCGTGGAGAGCCGGTGGGCGATGACGATGGCGGTGCGCCCCGCCAGCGCCTCTGTGAGCGCTTCCTGGACGGCTGCCTCGGAGGTGTTGTCGAGGTGGGCGGTGGCCTCGTCGAGGATGACGACGCGCTGGCGGGCGAGGAGGAGCCGGGCGATGGTCATGCGCTGGCGCTCGCCGCCGGAGAGCCGGTAGCCGCGCTCGCCGACCACGGTGTCGAGCCCGTCGGGCAGCGAGCGCACGAGCTCTTCCAGCCGCGCCCTGCGCAGCACGTCCCACAGCTCGTCCTCGGTGGCCTCGGGGCGGGCGAGCAGCAGGTTGGCACGGACGGACTCGTGGAAGAGGTGCCCGTCCTGGGTGACCATGCCGACCGCTCCTCGCAGTGAGGCGAGGGAGATGTCGCGCACGTCGACTCCCCCGACGCGAACCGCGCCCTCGTCGGTGTCGTACAGGCGTGGCAGCAGCTGCGCGATCGTCGACTTGCCCGCGCCGGAGGAGCCCACGAGGGCCACGGTCTGGCCGGGTTCGGCGCGGAAGGAGATGCCGTGCAGGACTTCGGCGCCGTCCCAGGTGTCGAGCGCGGCGACCTCTTCGAGGGAGGCCAGGGACACCTTGCCGGCGGGCGGGTAGCCGAAGCGGACGTCCTCGAACTCGACGGCGACGGGCCCTTCCGGTACCGGCTCGGCGTCCGGCTTCTCCTCGATCAGCGGCTTCAGGTCGAGCACTTCGAAGACCCGCTCGAAGGAGACGAGGGCGCTCATGACCTCGACGCGAGCCCCGGCGAGCGAGGTGAGCGGCGCGTACAACCGGGTGAGGAGCAGGGCGAGGGAGACGACGGCGCCGGCCTTCAGGCTGCCGTGCAGGGCGAACCAGCCGCCGAGGCCGTAGACGAGGGCGAGCGCCAGTGCGGAGACGAGGGTGAGCGCGGTGATGAACGCCGACTGCGCCATGGCCGTGCGGATGCCGATGTCGCGCACTCGGCGGGCCCGCGCCGCGAACTCGACCGATTCGTCGTCGGGCCGCCCGAAGAGCTTCACCAGGGTGGCGCCCGGCGCGGAGAACCGCTCGGTCATCCGGGTGCCCATCGCGGCGTTGAGGTTCGCGGCCTCGCGCTGGAGCCCCGCCATCCGGGTGCCGGTGCGCCGGGCCGGAATGACGAACACCGGTAGCAGTACGAGGGCGAGCAGCGTGATCTGCCAGGACAGCGTGAGCATGACCGAGAGCGTGAGCAGTAGCGTGACGAGGTTGCCGACGACCCCGGACAGCGTGTTGCTGAACGCCCGCTGCGCGCCGATCACGTCGTTGTTGAGGCGGCTGACGAGCGCGCCGGTGCGGGTGCGGGTGAAGAACGCGACAGGCATCCGCTGGACGTGTTCGAAGACCGTGGTCCGCAGGTCGAGAATCAGACCCTCGCCGAGAGTCGCCGACAGCCAGCGGCTCAGCAGGCCGACCGCGGCCTCGCCGAACGCGATGAGCGCGATCAGCAGTGCCAGACGCACGACGACGCCCGAGTCCTTGCCGGACACGATCGCGTCCACGACCCGTCCGGCGAGCACCGGCGTGGCCACCGCGAGCAGCGCGCCGCCCACGCTGAGCAGCACGAACTGGGCGATACGGCGGCGGTGCGGGCGCGCGAAGGCACCGATGCGACGCAGGGTCGCGCGGGCGAAGGGGCGGCTGTCCCGCTGCGCGTTCATGACGCTGTGCAGCTGGCTCAGGGCTGTCATCTCCATGCTCATGAGAGGACGGTAGATCCTCAAGCTGGCTTAAGGTCAAGTGGCGATCCTCCAGGGGACCGCCGGAGCCGGGGAACCCGGCCTGCCCACCGGCGTGTTGTGATCCGGCGGACACGGCCCCGCGGCGCGCGGTGGCGTCCTGACCGTGCCTGCGAAGCGCGCGGGCCGGCGGGGATCTCCATCGGCGACTCGAAGGTTCGTGGCCGACTGGGAGTGGGCCTCGGCGGCGCGGGGCAGGGTCAGCGGCGTCCGAAGTCGTGGAGGCGCTCACGCCGAGGGGCGGGCACGGGTGGCGCGGCGGTTCGATGCGGATGTCGCGGTACCGGTCTCACGATCACCGCAGGCTCACCGGGTCGGTCGCCGCGGCTTCGGCTCGGGCGAACAGGCGCACCAGGTCGTGGAAGCGATAGCGGTCGTCCTCGGGTTGGTCCAGCATCCCCGCGTCGACGAGTCGTTCCAGGGTGTCGGCGGCGGCGTCCTCCGCCAGCCCCAGTGCTGTGGCCGCCTGCTCGGTCGAGTAGCCGGGCACGGTGGCCAGGTCCCGGCCGGCGAGCCGCCGGAAGGCATCGGCAAGTTCGTGCGGTAGCCGCCGGTAGCCGAGTCGCAGCTCGGTCTCGACGGCGAGGTCGCCGACGCGCAGCTCACTCAGCCTGCGCTCCTCGTCCTCCAGTCGGGCTGCGAAGGCGGCGATGCTCCACGCCGGCCGGGCCGCGATCTTCGTGGCCGCGACGCGCAGGGCGAGCGGCAGATACCCGCACGCCGCTGCGGTCTCCTGGGTGGCAGTCGGCTCGGCGGCGGTTCGGGACCGCCCGACGACGGCGGTCAGGAACTCGACCGCCTCGCCCGGCGTGAAGAGGCCGAGTTCCACCTCGCGGGAGAAGAGGGGCCCGCGCAGACGGGCGCGGCTGGTGACGAGCGCGGCGCAGGAGGAACTGCCCGGTAGCAGGTGGCCGACCTGCTCCTCGTCCCGGGCCTCGTCGAGCACGACCAGGACGCGTCGTCCGGCCAGTAGTGTCCGGTAGAGCTCCGCACGGTCCGCCAGTTGCTCGGGGACCGCCGGCGCGGGCACGCCGAGGGCCCGCAGGAAACCTCCCAGGACCTCGGCGGGGTCGGCCGGTTCGCCCCGTGCGCCGTTCAGATCGGCGTAGAGCTGGCCGTCGGCGAAAGCGGCACGGACCGTCCGTGCGGACCGCACCGCCAGGGTGGTCTTGCCGATGCCGGCGGCGCCCGAGACCACCACCACCGCAGGCGTCGAACGGCCGCCGGTGAGGCCGTTCGCAATCAGCTCGGATTCGGCGACCCGCCCGGTGAAGTCGCCGACATCCGGAGGCAGTTGGGCCGGAACGGTGGTAGGAGGCGGAGCTGCGGCAGGAGCCGGAACGGTGGCAGGAGCAGGGGTGCGGGAAAGAGCAGGAGCAGGCGGCGCGAGCTCGGGATCCGCGCACAGGATTCGCCGCTGAAGCCGCCGCAGATCCGTCCCCGGCCCGACGCCCAGCTCGTCGGCCAGTACACGGCGCGCGTCGGCGAACACCTCCAGCGCCTCCGCCTGCCGGCCACCGCGGTACAGGGCGGTCATCAGCAGTCCCCGCGGGCTCTCGCGCAGCGGGTGCTCGGCGCACAGGGCGGTCAGCTCCTCCACCAGTCGCGCATGCCCGCCCAGGCCGAGTTCCAGTTCCAGACAGCTCTCGAGGACGGCCGACCGTCGCTCGGTCAGCCGCTCCCGCTGCCGTTCGGCATACGGGCCGGGAACGCCGGAGAGCGCGGTACCGGTCCACAGCCCCAGCGCCTGACGGTACAAGGAGGCCGCGGCCTCCTCGCGGTCCTGTCGGGCAGCGGCGTCGGCCAGGAGGTCGAACTCCGCGGCGTCCAGACCCTGGTCCGCCAGCTCCAGGACATAGCCCCCAGCCCGGGACACCAGACTCCTCCTGGTGCCTGCTCCAGGGCCGATCGCCGCCCGCAGACGTGAGATGTGGTTGCGGACGACCGCGGCGACGGATCGTGGCGCGCTCTCGCCCCACACCAGGTGGACGAGTTCGTCGACCGTCACGACCCGTCCCGCACGCAGTGCCAGCACCGCCAGAACGGCCTGGCGCTGCCCGGATCCGACAGCGACCTCGTGTCCGCCGCACCGAATCCGTACAGGACCCAGCAACGAAACCCTCAAACCCTCCACGTCCACCCTCGGTTGGCACCCACCCGGTGCTGTCGGGACCGCTCCGCACCACCCCGCTGTGGTGGGTCACCGCCGTCCGTGACCGCGCGATCGACCCGCAGCCGCTGTCCGACTGCGTCGGCGGCGGGCGGCTTCGGCGGAAGGGACATTCTTGCACTCCCGATCGTCCGCGCTGCCCGGGGCGCGCCGCACCGGCCGGCCGTGCCGCGGGCCCCGGATCGGCGGGGCCTCGGCGTGCATTCGTGCGAACACGCGTCCCAGCGGCTACGTTGTCCCTCTCACCGCGCCCCTCGCCGCGGCTGCCGCGTCCCGGAGACCGGTCGTGCCGGATGGCGTCGGTGCTTCGTCCCGGCCGGGCGGGGCAGTCGCGCGGGGTGGCGACGGAACAGACGGACGGGACCAGGGTGACTGACATACGTATTGTGCTGCTCGGGCCTGTGCGGGCCACGAGGGGCGGGGAGGAGCTCGATCTGGGTCCGGCCCAACGGCACGCGGTGCTGGCCGCGCTCGCGGTGTCCGAGGGGCGTGTGGTCACCACGGAGGAGCTGGTCGACGGGCTGTGGGGAGACGCTCCGCCTGCCCATGCGGTGGCCGCGGTCCGCAACCACGTCTCGCACCTTCGGTCGGTACTGGAGGAGGACCGCACCGCACCCTGTGTGCTGGTCTCGGCGGGCGGGGGCTACGTCCTGCGAGTGCCGGTCGGCGCGGTCGATCTCACCCTCTTCCGAAGCCTGGCGCAGGACGCGGCCCGGCTGCGGGCCGAGGGTGACTTCGAGGGGTCGGCGAACCGGTTGCGTCAGGCACTGGGCCTGCAGACCGGGAAGCCGCTCGCGGGTGTCCCCGGCCCGCATGCCGAGCGGCAGCGCGAGATGTTCGCCGAGCGACGCCTCACCGTCGTGCACGAGCGACTCGAAGTCGAGCTGGCACTGGGGCATCACGCTCGGGTGGTGGAGGAACTCGCTTCTCTGGTGAGCGAGTTCCCGTTGAACGAAGGGCTCAGGGCACTCCTGATGACCGCGCTCCACCGCAGCGGTCGGCGGTCCGAAGCGCTGGCGGCGTTCGCCGACGTGCGCCGGGTCCTGGATGCCGAGTTGGGCGTCGAGCCCACGCTCGCGCTGCGCGATCTCCACGAGCGGATCCTGCGGCGCGACCCCGACCGGTGCGCGCCGGCGGCACCCGTTGCCGGCCGGCAACCGGGAAGCCACTCATACCCGGAGCAACTCCCGTCTGACACGCAGGAGTTCACTGGTCGCGGTGAACTGGTCGAAGCCCTGGTACGGGTGCTGGGGACGCCACAGGCGATGGCCCCGACCATCGTCGCCGTGGCCGGTATGGGGGGCGTCGGCAAGACCGCGTTGGCCGTCCACGTCGCCCAGCGGGTGCGCCGGCACTTCACCGACGGGCAGCTCTACGTCAATCTGCGCGGTGCCCGTCCGGATCCGATGGAACCGGGCGCCGTACTCGTCCGGTTCCTGCGCTCCCTGGGCGTGGCCGAGAGCGCCGTCCCCGAGCAGATCGAAGAACGCTCCGCGATGTACCGGTCGCTGCTCGCCGAGCGCCGGGTCCTGGTCGTGTTGGACGACGCACGCGACCTCGCACAGCTGCGTCCCCTGCTGCCGGGGTCCGAGCGCAGCGCCGTCCTCGTCACCAGCCGCTCGCGCCCGCTCGGCCTGGCGCCCACCCGACAGGTGGACCTGGATGTCCTCGAGCCCGACGAGGCGCTCGAGTTGTTCTCCCGGATCGTCGGCCGCCGGCGGGTCCACGCGGAGCCCGACGCCGCCCGCGAGCTGCTCGCCGCGTGCTGCCACCTCCCGCTCGCCATCCGGATCGTGGCCGCACGCGGCGCCGCACGCCCGGACTGGTCGCTTGCCGCGCTCTGCCACCGGCTCGCCGACCGGCGGCAGAGGCTGGCGGAGTTGAGCATGCACGATCTCGCGGTCGACGCGTGCTTCCAGCTCAGTTACGACCAGTTGCCCCCGCTCGCCGCGCGCGCCTTCCGGCTCCTGGCCGTCCCGCAGACGAGCGACCTGTCCCTGTCGGCCGCTGCCGCAGGCCTGGAGCTGACGGAGTCGTCCGCGCTGGACGTCCTGGACGGCCTGGTCCACGCCGGCCTGCTGGAGTCCCCCGCCCCCGACCGCTACCGGTACCACGACCTGCTGCGCCTGTTCGCCCAGGCTCGGGCCGAACAGCTCGACCCGCAGGAGGAGCACGGCGCTCTCGTCCTCAGGATGATCGACCAGGCCGTGGCAACGGCCGCCAACGCGTACCGCACCGTACGACCGGGCCACGGCATACCGGACGCCCTCGCCCCGGTGGCGGCGCCCGGGCTGCCGATGCCCGAGCGGGCGGACGGACACCGCTGGCTGGACGAAGAGGGCGGCAACCTCCTGGATCTGGCCGGGCAGGCGCTCGACATCACCGGCGCCCATGCCGCCGTCGCGGACCTCCTGCTCGCTCTCGACCCTCATCTGGACAGCGGTTTCCTGTGGCGCGACCTCATCGGCGTCTGCCGCCGCACGATGCACCTGGCCGCCGCCCACGGGGACACGCGGGCCGAAGGCCGGGCCGGCTACATGCTCGGCGGCGGTCTCATGCAACTGGCGGACCTGGACGAGGCCGAACCCGTCTCCGCCCGGGCAGCCGCGCAGGCCGGAGCCTGCGGAGACCTGCCGGTGCTGGCCGAGATCAACAACGTCCGTGCCATGATCTCCCATCAACGGCAGCGTACGCAGGAGTCGTTCGCGCTCTTCGCCGAGGCGATCCGGCACGCCGACGACTGCGGCAGCGCCTGGACCAAGGCGAACGCGCTGGCCAACAGCGTCATCTCGCACCTCGCCTGCGAGGAGGCCGACCTGGCCGGCCGCGCGGCCGAAGAGAGCCTGGCCATGTTCCGTCTCCTCGAGGATCCGTTCGGCGAGGCCTACGCGCTGCACTGCGCCGGCCGCGCGGCACGCGACCTGGGTGACGCCGACCGCGCGATCGCCCTGTACGAGCAGGTCCTCGCCCTGGCCCGCGCCCACGGTCTCCCGGTTTTCGCACCCTCCTCCATGCTGCACATCGCCAACTGCCAGCTGGACGCCGGCCGTCCGGCCGAGGCGGCGAGCTGGGCCGAGCAGTCCGTGACCGCCAGCCGGAAGCTGCAGATGCAGAGGATGGAGAGCCTGGCACTCGACACGCTCGCGCGCAGCCTCGCCGCGCAGCAGGCAGCGCACGGGTGCTGACGGCGTGTGCGCCCGCCACCACCGGGCCGGCGTCCCCGCCCGGGCGCGATCAGGGCCCGGTTTCCGCGGTGAGCGCCTCGACCAGGCCCGGGCGGCCGTCGATGCCGAGCTTGCCGTAGACGTTCGTCAGGTGCACCTCCACGGTGCGCAGCCCGACGAACAGGTGTTGGGCGATCTCCCGGTTCGTCATGCCCTTGGCGGCGAGGCCCGCCACCCGGCGCTCCGTGGGGGTGAGGGCCTCAACCCCCTGGAAGGTGCGGGTGCGGGGGCGGTCACCGGCGGCGCGAAGCTCTTCCAGTGCGCGATCGGCCACCAGCGCGGCGCCGTGCCGGTGGGCGATGGTGACCGCCTCCTTCAGGTGCCCACGGGCCTGCGCGACCCGTCCGGCCCGGCGCAGTTGGGCTCCCAGGTCACCCAGCGCCTGCGCGTGTCTGAACCGGGCCGGTGTTCCCTCCAGTGTCCGCACGGCCTCGCGCAGCATGCCGAGCCCCTCCGTGCCGCCGGTGGCGATCGCCAGCGCGCGCAGGGCCACACCGACGGCCTCAGGCACGCTCCAGCGCCGGGCGAGCGCCAGCTCCTCCTGTGCCAGTGCCTGGGCCGACTCCATCTCCCCGAGCAGCACATGGGCCAGGGCCGCCTCGGAGCGCCAGGGATAGATCCACGGGCAGCGCATGTTTCGAGCCTCGGTGCGCTCGCCGCACGTCCGGAAGTCCGTGATCGCAGCCGCCGGGTGTCCCTGAGCGAGGCGCAGCTGTCCACGGACCAGGTAGACGTAGTCGTTGACCCAGTGCCCGTTCATCTCGGTGGTCAGGCCGTTGCGTTCCAGCACTGACTGCGCCTCGGCGACCCGACCCTGCTTGACGAGGGAGTCGGCCAACGTGGCGGTCGCCAGGATGCTGTGGGCGTGGTGCGGGTCGACGCCGATCTCTCGTAGCGTCTCCAGGGCGGCCTCCGCGTCCGCCTGGCAGTCCAGGACCCGGCCGAGCTGGCCGTACACGCAGGCCCGGATGATGCAGCTGTGGGCGAAGGTGAAGGCGGAGCCACGGGTACGGGCCTCCTCCACCGCCGCGTCCGCGTAGCCGAGGGCCAGTTCCGTCTCGCCGGCGGAGCCGAGGAAGAGCACGGCCCCCGAGTAGACGAAGGACTCGTCGTCCGGCGGGTTCATCCCGTGGCTCAGTGCCCGCCGCACGAGGGCCACGGCCTCGGCGGGCGACTCGCCGAGCATGATCTCGCGAAGGCCGAGCAGCGCCGCCAGTGGCCGTTCGACCGCAGCCCCCGAAGCGTCGGAGATCTGCAGGGTCATCAGGCGGGGGACCACGGCGGGGGCCGACGTGGCCTCGTGGAGACCGGCATAGACCAGGTCGATCTCCAGGCGCAGCGCACGGGCGGGGTCGATGCCGCGCAGGGAGTCGGCGGTGCGTCGGAGTACGTCCAGCCCTTCGGGGTAGCGATCCAGGGCGCACAGCGCGCCCGCCAGGCGTCGCGCTGCCGCGGTCCGCTCCGCCGGATCCCGGGACAGGTCGAGGCCCTGTCCCAGATGACGTACGGCCGCCGGAACGCTGGAGGCCAGTCCCGCCTCGCCCAGTTCGATCAGCAGGGTGGCCCGGACGTCGTCCCCGAGCGGTTCGCGCAGCGCGCGGCGCAGCAGGACGAGCGCCCGGCCGGGAGCCCCCTGTCGCACCGCGTGGGCGGCGGCCCGGCGCAACAGGTCGGGTATCCAGCGAAGGCCCAGCGGCGCCTGAAGGGCGTGGGCCGCCACCTGCTCCATCGGCATGCCGTGGGACAGCATCACCTGCGCGGCGCGGGCGTTCACGTCCTGCCGCGTACTCGGCAGCACGTCGTTGGCGACGGCGACCCTGATCATCGGGCAGACGAACGAGGCAACGTGATCGCCCCGGCTCATCAGCCCGGCCCGCTCCAGAGCGTGGACGGCGTCCAGGACGGCCGACTCCGCAAGACCGGTGACACCGGCGACCAGATCGAGGGTCGGCGTGCCGCCCAGAACGGCGGACGCCTGGGCCACGGCCTGCGCGTGCGGCCCCGCGGCCTTGACGAGCAGCTGAACGGCCCGCCCCGCGTCGGACGGGACGTACCTGGCGAGCTGGGCTGCTGTCTCCGCGTCGGGCTTGAGGCCCGCTGTCCTGATGGATCCCAGAAGGGTGTGGAGCAGGAAGGGGTTGCCGCCCGTCGCGGCCCGGACGGCGTCGCGGAAGTCCTCGTCCCCGGCCACGCCGAAGATCTCCTCGATGACGGCGGCGACGGCGACACCGCCGAGGGTGGTCAGGGCGAGCCGATGACGGAAGAGCGCGACGACGCGGGTCAGGACGTCCGGGTCGGGCGAGGCCTCCGTGGGACCGACGGTGGCGATGACGACCACCGGTAGGTCGTCGGCACGGCGGAGCAGGGTCTGCAGCCACTGCAGGGAGGCCCGGTCCGCCCACTGCAGGTCGTCGATGGCGACGACGAGGCGGCCACGGGTGGCGAGTTTGACGGCCAGCCAGTACAGCCCGTTCAGTGTCGCGGCCTCGGGGCCGTGCTCAGCCGCCGGGTCGCCCGGCACCGACGTGTACGGGGAGAGGGCTCGCGCGGCACGCGCGGCCGGACCCTCCAGCAGGCGGTCCCTGCCGTCCGTCGCAGCGCCGTGGACCACGGGCTCGAACAGCTGGCGGACGATGCCGAACTCCACCTCGTGCTCCAAGGGGTCCGCCCAGGCCGACAGGACGGTCTCGCCACGCCGCCGGGCCCGGCGCAGTACCTCGCGGAGCAGCGCGGTCTTGCCGCCGCCGGATTCGCCCTGGATCAGAATGAACGCTCTGTGCGCGCTCTCCTGCCGCAGCAGTTCGTCCAGGGCGTCGAGCTCACGCTCTCGGCCGATCAGCACGGGGTCACCGCGTCGGCGACCGTGGTGGGCGTCGGCGCCGCCGGAGGGCAGCGTGCCGGGGGTGGACTTCCGTGCGGAGAGATCAGGCATGAGTGCTCAAGGTGGGGCTCGGTGGTTCGGTCCGGCTGCGGCCGGCTGACGAGCCGGTGCGCCTGGCCGGTCGACGACCCGCCCGATCCGGCTTGAACCCGATCGTGCAGGGCGCGTGTAACCGCTCGCTAAGTTCGCCGCGCGTGACGGCGCAGCGGGTTCGACCACGCTGCCGGTACAGCGGCCACCGAGCCGCCTGGTGCCGGGCGGCGCGAGCCGGGCTGTGGCCGGGTCAGTCCTTGTCGGTTCCGCCGGGCAGCTGGGACTGGATGAGGTTCATCACCGAG
>NZ_BAAALF010000157.1:0-19712 GCF_039528135.1 Kitasatospora nipponensis
CGAGCGCGCCGAGGCGGGCCGCGGTGCCCACCGCCCGCGGCCAGTGGGCGGGGCGCAGCCCGGCCGGACCGGCGGTCCGTCCCGGGGCGTCCAGGGCCCCGCGCACCGCCCGCAGGCCGGTGGCCAGGTCGCCCTCCACGTCGAGCTCGCCGGTGATGTAGGCGTCGGCCAGGCCGAGTTCGCCCGGCTGCCAGAGCAGCCGGCGCAGCGCGCGCGGGGTGCGCAGCACCACGGTGGGGGCGTCGGCCGGCCCCGCGGTGGAACCGTCCCAGGCCCGCAGGCGCAGCGGCAGCGGGCCGCCGAGCAGGTCGGTCAGCAGCGGGGCGAGCAGGGCCGCGGCACGGGTCATCGGGCGCCTCCGGGGGCTGCGTCGCGGGTCAGCAGCATCTGCTGGACGTTCAGGTAGCCGGTGCGGAACCCCGCCTCGGAGTAGGCGAGGTAGAGCTCCCACATCCGCCGGAAGACCTGGTCGAAGCCGAGCGCCGAGACGTCCTCGGCGCGGGCGGTGAACCGCTCGCGCCACAGCCGCAGCGTCTCGGCGTAGTGCGGGCCGTACTCCTGGCAGCTGGTCAGGCGCAGCCCGGTGTGCGCGGCCGCGGTCTGGCCGATCGCCCGCACCGAGGGGATCTGGCCGCCGGGGAAGATGTACTTGAGGATCCAGGTGTAGGTCCGGCTGCTGGCCAGCATCCCCTCGTGCGGCATGGTGATCGTCTGCAGCGCGACCCGGCCGCCGGGGGCCAGCACCCGGTCCAGCGTGCGCAGGTAGGTGGGCCAGTAGGTCCGGCCGACCGCCTCGATCATCTCCACGCTGACCACCGCGTCGTACTCGCCCTCGGCCGCCCGGTAGTCGCACAGCCGCACCTCGGCCCGCTCGGACAGCCCCGCCTGGGCGATCCGGCGCCGGGCCAGCGCGAGTTGCTCGTGCGAGAGGGTGAGGCTGACCACCCGCGCGCCGCGCTGCGCCGCGCGCAGCGCCAACTCGCCCCAGCCGGTGCCGATCTCCAGCACCCGGTGGCCCGGGCCGACGCCGGCCAGGTCGAGCAGCCGGTCGATCTTGCGGTGCTGGGCGGTGGGCAGGCTCTCCCAGTCGGCGGGCGGCCGGCCGTCGGGGCCGCTGGTCGGGAAGAGCGCCGCGGAGTAGGTCATGGTGGGGTCGAGGAAGAGCGCGAAGAGCTCGTTCGACAGGTCGTAGTGGCGCCGCACGTTGCGCCCGGTGTTGCCGGTGCTGCCCGACTCGGTGTGCGGCGGGCGCTGGACGGAGAACCGGCGCAGCCAGCGGGTGCCGCCGGGCACCAGGCTCTGCGGCGCGTCGGCGAGCGCGGTGAGCAGGGCGACCAGGTCGGGCGAGTCCCAGTCGCCGGCCTGGTAGGACTCGCCGAAGCCGATCAGCGCGCCCGCGCCGACCCGGTGCAGGAAGGTGTGCGGCCGGTGCAGCCGCAGTACCGGCGCGCCGGCCGGGGCGGGCACCAGCAGCCGCCCGTCCGGGAGTTCGACGCGCAGGCCGCGCCGGCGGGCGACCGTGCGCAGCAGCCGCCCGGCGATCGCCGCGCGCAGCGGGGAGTCGGGCACCCGGGCGATGTCGGGCCAGCGCAGCGGGTCGATGTCGAGCTGCGGCGCGCGGAGCGGTTCGGCGGGCTGGTGGCCGGTGGGCACCGGGACGGCGGCCGGGCGGCCGGTGGCGGTCCGGATCACGGGGTGGGCACCTCTTCCTGGGACGGGGACGGTTCGACCGGGCAGGAAGCTCCGGCCGGCGGGCGGGGCTGGACCGGCAGTCCGCGCAGCAGCAGCCGGATGCCCTGGTAGCGGATGTGCAGGCTCACCGCGAAGGTCGCGAACGGGTGTCGGGCCACCGCGCGCAGCAGTGCCACCGGCCCGGCCGGGCGGCGCCGGCCGTGCACGGTGGCGCTGAACACCCGCCCGCCGTCCCGCCGCAGCGAGATCGCCAGTCCCAGCCGCTCGCCCGGCTCGGGCAGCACCATCGTGTAGTCGCCGTCCACCGGGAAGAACGGCGAGACGTAGAAGCGCTTGGCGCTCTCGGCCCGTCCCCCGGCGTCGGGGCGCAGCAGGTAGCGGTGTTGCTCGCCGTAGGTGTTGTGCACCTCGGCCACCGTGCAGAGCGGCCGGCCGGCGCGGTCGTGGCACCAGTAGACGGTCAGCGGGTTGAAGACGTGGCCCAGCGAGCGGGCCTGGGTGAGCATCAGGACCTGCCCGCCGTCGAGCCGCACGCCCTGCCCGGCGAGGTAGCACTCCAGATCGCGGCGCAGGCCGCGGCCCGGGTCGCGGGGGTGGCCGCCGGGGTGGCCGGTGGGGTGGTGGGCGTGGAGGCCGGCGGGGTGGTCGGCGGGAAACTCTGCGGGGTGGTCGGCGGCCCGGAAGCGGGCCAGCGGGCGCAGCGGCGCCGGCAGCCGGGGCAGCCGGTCGAGGTCGACCAGCCAGAGGTAGCCGCGGTGCCGGAAGGCGTGCCGAAGCGGTGCGTGCCGCACGTGGTCGATCCGGACCTCGTAGAGCGCGGCGCCCCAGCGGCCGGGCAGCACGACGGTCATGGCGTGCCCACCCTCAGCAGCGCCTCGGCGGCGGCCAGACCCGACCGGCAGCCGTCCTCGTGGAACCCCCAGCCGTGGTAGGCGCCCGCGAACGCCGTCCGCCCGGTGGTGAGTTCGGGCAGCCGGC
This sequence comes from Kitasatospora nipponensis, assembly GCF_039528135.1. Lineage (NCBI taxonomy): Bacteria > Bacillati > Actinomycetota > Actinomycetes > Kitasatosporales > Streptomycetaceae > Kitasatospora > Kitasatospora nipponensis. The sequence goes on from NZ_BAAALF010000157.1 coordinate 2,671, forward strand.
GCTGGGCGGCCAGGCTCTGACGGGTGTACAGGGGGTGCTGGTAGACGGTCCGCGAGAGCACCTGCCCGGGCGGCAGCGGATGCGCCGGGTCCTCGTTGAGGGTCACCAGGTACTGCTCCTCGGTCGCCAGCCCGAGCAGCCGGTTGAGGTGGTAGCTGACCTGCACCCCCTCGGCGCCGCCGGCACAGCTGGGCATCAGGTAGTTCCAGGAGGCCCGGGCCCGCGGCGCGCGGGGCAGCACCGAGGCGTCGCGGTGCAGCACGGTGGGGTTGTGCGAGTAGCGGAACGCGCCCAGCACCGCGCGTTCGGCCGGGTCGGCGTCGGCCAGCAGGCGCAGTGCCTGGTCGGGGTGGGTGGCGACGACCACCGCGTCGGCCCGCGTCCGGAGCCCGGTCTCGGTGCGGATCTCCACGCCGTCGGCGTGCCGGCGCACCTCGCGCACGGGCGCGCCGCGGTGCACGGTGTCGATCCGCTCGGCGATCCTCGCCACGTAGCTCTGCGAGCCGCCGACCACGGTGCGCCAGGTGGGCGAGCCGGTGACGCCGAGCAGGCCGTGGTTGGCGAGGAAGGCGAAGAGGTAGCGCGCCGGGTACTCCCCCGCCAGGTCGGGCGGGCAGGACCAGACGGCGGCGACCAGCGGGGTGGCGAAGTGCCGGGTGAAGTAGGCGGAGAAGCGGCCGGCGGCGAGGAACTCGGCCAGCGTGGGCTCGGCGGCTTCGGCGTCGGGCGTGAGGGCGGTTTCGGGGGCGGGCGTGGCGAGCAGCCGCCGGGCCCTGCGGTGGAAGCGGGTCACCTCGGCGAGCATCCGCAGGTAGCGCGGACTGCGCAGGGCGGCCGGCTGGGCGAAGAGCCCGCCGGGGCCACGGGCCCCCGCGTACTCCAGCCCGCAGCCCTCGCAGCGCACCGACATGCTCATCTCGCTGGCCCGGGTCCGCACGCCCAGCTCGGCGAAGAGCCGGACCAGGTGCGGGTAGGTCCGCTCGTTGTGCACCAGGAAGCCGGTGTCCAGCGGGACCGTCCGGCCGTCGGCACCGGTGGCGTACTGGGTGTGGGCGTGGCCGCCGAGCCGCTCGTCGGCCTCGAAGAGCTCGACCCGCACACCCGCGCGGTGCAGCGCGTAGGCGGCGGTCAGCCCGGCCACCCCGCTGCCGACCACCGCGACCCGCCGCGGCCGCCCGGCGCCCGGCCGGGCCCGCGCGCCGGCGGTCGTCGGGGATGCGGTGTCGGGGATGCTCACGGGTGCCCCTGCGGGTGAGACGGGTCCGCCGGACGCGGCCGGGCCCGTGGCGGCTGCGGCAGGTGCCGGGGGTCCCGGCCTGCCTCCTGACCGGTCTTCGGTGCCGGCCGGGACGCGGATTGGTCCGATCGGCCGCACCGCGCCACCCGTGCGACCCGTGCGACCCATCCGCGCCGCGCCCGGCTCCGAACAGCGGGTACCGGGCGCCCGCGGGATCATCGTGCCGACACCCGCCGGCGCACGGTGGACGGCGCAGGGTGGACGGCGGACGGTGGACGAGCGGAGGAGCTGCGGTGGCGATCGGACGACCGGCAGAGCGGGCCGACCCGGCGCCCGCCGCGCCGCGCGGCAGTTGCCTGGTGACCGGGGCGACCGGCTACCTGGGCGGCCGGCTGGTGCCCGAACTGCTGGCGGCCGACCATCCGGTGCGCTGCCTGGTGCGCGACCCCGGGCGGCTGCGCGACCACCCCTGGCGGGGCCGCGTCGAGGCGGCCACCGGCGACGTCACCCGGCCCGGGACGCTGGCCGGTGCCTTCGACGGCATCGAGACCGCCTACTACCTGGTCCACTCGCTCGGCACCGGCCCGGACTTCGAGGAGCGCGACCGCCGGGCCGCCGAGCAGTTCGGCGCCGCGGCCGCCGCGGCGGGCGTGCGGCGGATCGTCTACCTCGGCGGGCTGGGCCCGGCCGGCGTGCCGCCCGAGCAGCTCTCCGCCCACCTGCGCTCGCGCGCCGAGGTCGGCCGGACCCTGCGGGCCGGTGCCGTCCCGGCCGTCGAACTGCGCGCGGCGGTGATCATCGGCTCCGGCTCGGCCTCCTTCGAGATGCTGCGGCACCTGACCGAGCGGCTGCCGGTGATGGTGACCCCCAGCTGGCTCGACACCCGGATCCAGCCGATCGCGGTGCGCGACGTGCTGCGCTACCTGGTCGCCGCCGCCGGCCTGCCACCTGGCCTGAGCCGGGTCTTCGACCTCGGCGGCCCCGACGTGCTGACCTACCGCCAGATGATGCAGCGCTACGCCGCGGTGGCCGGGCTGCGCCGCCGGGTGATCATCGCCCTGCCGGTGCTCACCCCGCGGCTCTCCAGCCACTGGGTGGGCCTGGTCACCCCGGTGCCCGGCGCGCTGGCCCGGCCGCTGGTGGAGTCGCTGCGCCACGAGGTGGTCTGCACCGAGCACGACATCGCCCGCTACGTCCCCGACCCGCCCGAGGGCCTGATCGGCTTCGAGCAGGCGGTGCGGCTGGCCCTCAAGCGGATCAAGGACGCCGAGGTGACCACCCGCTGGTCCTCCGCCTCGCTGCCGGGCGCGCCCAGCGACCCGCTGCCCACTGATCCACAGTGGGCCGGCGGCAGCCTCTACCAGGACGTCCGCGAACGCGCCGTGGCGGCCTCGCCGGCGGCGCTGTGGCGGGTGGTGGAGGGCATCGGCGGCCAGCACGGCTGGTACTCCCTCCCGCTGGCCTGGGCGCTGCGCGGCGCGCTGGACCGCCTGGTGGGCGGCGTGGGCCTGCGGCGCGGGCGGCGCGACCCGGACCGGCTGCGGGTCGGCGACGCGCTGGACTTCTGGCGGGTGGAGGAGCTGGTGCCCGGCCGCCTGCTGCGGCTGCGCGCCGAGATGCGGCTGCCCGGGCTCGCCTGGCTGGAGCTGCGGGTCGACCCGGACGGCGTGGGCGGCGCCCGCTACCGGCAGCGCGCGCTGTTCCACCCGCACGGACTGGCCGGCCACGCCTACTGGTGGTCGGTGGCGCCCTTCCACGCGCTGGTCTTCGGCGGCATGGTCCGCAGCATCGCGCGGAGCGCGCGGGCGCGGGGGGACGGGCCGGGGCGGTAGGGCTACGAGGTGGCGGGGGCCTGCGGGGTGGGGATCTGCGGAGCGGGGGTCTGCGGGCTGGGGGCCGCCGGGATGGGGGCCGCCGGGGCCGCCGGGTCGAGGTTGGCCGGGTCGCCACCGAGCGCGCGGTAGAGGTCGGTCCACCGCCGGTCGGCGGCCGTCGCCGGCTGCCCGTCGCAGAACGGCTTGCGGCCGCCTGCGGTGTAGTAGCGCATCATCTCCAGCACCGCGCCGGTCCGCGCGCCCGCGCCGGCGGTGTACTCGGCCCCGGGCTGCCGGCTCTGGTGGACCAGGCAGCTCGGCGACGGGCTCGCGGCCGGGACCTCCAGCGCTCCCGAGGCGGAGTCGGCCGACCCGGCGCCGATGCCGCACGCGGCCAGCAGCGGGAGCAGGAACGCGACCAGCAGCGGGACCGGCGACGCGGTCCTGGGCGCGGTGGCACGGCGGGGGTTCGGCATGGCGGGGCTCCAGGGGAGGGCGACGCGGCGGATCAGCTCCACCCGCTCTCTTCGGCTCGTCGCCCGCGCCGGTTCGCCCCGCTCACCCGTTCGGCCGATGCAGACCACCCGTCCGGCCCAGTCGCGGCGCCGGATCGCCCGCGCGCCCCCTGGCGGCGGTCCGACCGGTCAGCCGGCCGCGAGGGCGCGGCGCTGGCGCTTGGCGAGGGCGGCCTGCGAGAGGTCCTCCGCCTGGGCCCTGAGGTTCTTGTGGCCGTAGCCGTGCTCGGCCAGCCACGCCTCCGCGGCGGCCTGGGCCCGGGCGGTGGCGGCCACGATGTCCTCCTCGGCCTGCCCCGACTCCAGGAAGCGGAAGGTGAAGAACGGACGGGCGGCGAGGTCGTAGCTCAGGTGCCCCTCCGCGGTGAAGGCGGCGTGCAGCACGTCGTGCTGCCCGGCCTCGGCCAGCAGGGTGGCGCGCTGCTCCTCGGTGAGCCCGTCGAAGGCGCCGCGCACGGTCACCCGGAAGATGCGATCGGTCATACCCGGACCCTAGCCGCGCGCTCCCGCTCCTCCCACCGGATTAATCGGTGCTCAGCCCTGGTCCGCCTGCTCCAGCGCGGCGCGGGCGGCCGGCAGCGCGGCTTCGCGGACGGCGGGGGCCAGGCCGATCCGGGTGCGGCGGTCGAGCAGGTCGGCGGCGTCCAGGGCGCCCTCGTGGCGGACGGCGAAGCGCAGTTCGGCCGCCGTCGTCTCGGTGCCCGGCGCGATCGGCCGCAGCAGCGCGGGGTCCCCCGCGGCCTCGGCGAGCACGGCGAGGGCCTCGGTGCCGTAGCGGTGCACCAGCCGCAGCGGGGCCGGCACCCGGGCGAGGGTGTCCCGGTCGGCGGCGCCGACCAGCGGCAGGTCACGGGTGCGGCAGGGACCGGCAGTGCGGCCGGCCGCGGCCAGCGCGGCGTCCAGCGCGTCCTGGGCCATCCGCCGGTAGGTGGTGAGCTTGCCGCCGACCACGGTGACCAGGCCGTCGGGGGCGGTGAGCACCGCGTGCTTGCGCGAGACGTCGGCGGTGCGGCCGGTGCCGGTGTCCAGCAGCGGGCGCAGCCCGGCGAAGGTGCCCAGCAGGTCGGCCCGGGTGAGCGGGGTGCGCAGCGCGGAGCTGACGGTCCGCAGCAGGAAGTCGATCTCGGCCTCGGAGGCCTGCGGGACGTCGGGGACCGGTCCGGGTGCGTCCTCGTCGGTGAGGCCGACGTAGACCCGGCCGTCGGGGGCCGGCAGGGCGAAGACGAAGCGGTTGGTCTCCCCCGGCACCGGCACCGTCAGCCCGGCGGTCAGGCCGCCGAAGGCCTCCTGTGCGAAGACCAGGTGGGTGCCGCGGCTGGGCCGCAGGGTGATGCCCGGGGCGAGCTCGCCGGCCCAGACGCCGGTCGCGTTGACCACCATGGTGGCCCGCACCGGGAAGCTGTCGCCGGTCAGCTCGTCGCGCAACAGCGCGCCGGTACCGGTGGCGGCGCCGGCCGAGCAGCGGGTCAGCACCCGCGCGCCGTGCGCCGCGGCGGTGCGCGCCAGTGCGGTCACCAGGCGGGCGTCGTCGGTGAGTTGACCGTCCCAGAAGACCAGCCCGCCGCGCAGGCCGGCGCCCGCCACGGTGGGTGCGTAGCGCAGCACCTCGGCGCGGCTCAGCCGGCGCGAGCGGGGCAGCGTGGCGGAGGGCGTGCGGGCGGCCAGCCGCAGCAGGTCACCGGCCAGGAAGCCGGCGCGCACCAGGGCGGTGGCCGAGCGGCTGGTGCCGGGCAGCAGCGGGACGACCTGCGGCAGCGCCCGCACCAGGTGCGGCGCCGTGCGCTCCAGCAGGATGCCGCGCTCGACGGCGCTCTCGTGCGCGATGCCCACGCTGCCGGAGGCGAGGTAGCGCAGGCCGCCGTGGACCAGCTTGGAGCTCCACCGGCTGGTGCCGAAGCCGAGGTCGTGCTTCTCGACCAGGACGACGGACAGCCCGCGGGAGGCGGCGTCCAGCGCGACGCCGGCGCCGGTGACCCCACCGCCGATGACCAGGACGTCGACCGGGTCGACGTCCTGGTCATGCCGGTCGTCCGTCCGCCGGTCCGCGAGCCGGCGCAGCTCCGCCAGGTCACGGGCCCGGCGGGCGCCGTTGAGCGAGGAGCCGGTGAGCGGCAGCGGCGCGGCGGGGGTGGGAGCGGGGGTGGTCATGGCGTGGGCCGGCCTTCCGTCAGGGGTGCCAGGTAGCGGTCCAGCAGCAGGCGCAGCTCTCCGTCGAGCCGCTCCAGCTCCGGGCCGGTGCCCTCCGGCTCGTCGGCGAAGACCGGCCCGGTGAGCGTGAAGGACCAGGCGGTGAGCAGCACCGAGCGGGCCAGCAGCACGGGATCCGCCGCGCGCACCGAGCCGTCGGCGATGCCCGCCCGCAGGCCGGCCTCCAGCAGGTCCAGCTGGTGGTTGGTGTTGGTGCCGCGGCGCTTGAGCAGGTACGGCGTCAGGAAGTCCGGGTCGAGCTCGATGATGGTGCGCAGCAGCGGGTGGGTGCGGATGCCCCGGGCGAGGCGGACCACGCCGTCGACCAGCCGCTCCCGGCCGTGCGGCGAGGCCGGTCCGGCGCCCGCCACCGTGCCCGGGGCGCCGTCCGGGAAGGCCTGCACGGCCAGCGCGACCCAGGCGCGGGTGGTCAGCGCCCCGAGCACCTCGCGCACCGAGCCCCACCGCCGGTAGAGCGTGGCGCGCGAGACGCCGGCCTGCCGGGCGAGGTCGGCCATGGTCATCCGCTGCGGGCCGATGGTCAGCAGCAGCCGCTGCGCCGCGTCCAGGATCCGCTCCTCGGGAATGGCGTTGGCCGCCCGGAACTCGGGCGCTTCTTTCGCGGACTCTTCGGAGGCCCTGTTGATTCGCTGCGACACCACATGTAGAAGTGTATCAGCCAAGGCGCAGCCACCCGCAGGACGAACCACCCCGAGGACCCCCGATGACCGAGTCAGACCTGCCCGTCACGGACTTCCATCCGTACCGCTGGGGCGACCCCGCCCACCCGGCCGAACTCCCGGCCGCCGCCCGCGAGACGCTGGCCGCCTTCGGGGTCAAGGCGCCCGCGCAGGCCCCGGTCGCCCCCGCCGACGTGCGGCTTCCCGCGGTCGCCCTGGACGCCTCGGCGCTGGGCGAGCTGGCCGCCGTGGTCGGCGCCGAGCACGTCAGCTCCGAGCACGACGCCCGGCTGCGGCACACCCGCGGCTGGTCCACCCCCGACCTGCTGCGCCTGCGCGCGGGCGACGCGGACGACGCGCCCGACGCCGTGGTGCTGCCCGGTTCGCACGAGGAGGTGGTCGCCCTGCTGGCGCTCTGCGCCCGGCTGAACATCGCGGTCGTCCCCTACTCCGGCGGCACCTCGGTGGTCGGCGGCCTCGCCCCGCAGCGGGCCGGCTTCGCCGGCGTGATCGCGCTGGACCTCGCGCGGCTGGACGCCGTGCTCGCGGTCGACGAGGTCTCCCGCACCGCCACCCTGCAGGCCGGCCTGCGCGGGCCGCGCGCCGAGCAGTTGCTGCGCGAACAGGGCTTCACGCTGGGCCACTTCCCGCAGTCCTACGAGGGCGCCAGCATCGGCGGCTACGCGGCGGCCCGGTCGGCGGGCCAGTCCTCGGCCGGCTACGGCCGCTTCGACGACATGGTGGTCGGCCTGGTGCTGGCCACCCCGCGCGGCACCGTGACGCTCGGCAGCGCCCCCAAGTCGGCGGCCGGCCCCGACCTGCGCCAGCTCGTCCTCGGCTCCGAGGGCACCCTGGGCGTGATCACCTCGGTGACCGTGCGCCTGCGCCCCGCGCCGGCCGAACGCGTCTACGAGTCCTGGCGGTTCGACTCCTTCGAGGCGGGCGCCGACGCGCTGCGCCGGCTGGTCCAGGACGGTCCGGTCCCCACCGTGCTGCGGCTCTCCGACGAGGCCGAGACCAGCGTCAACCTGGCCGACCCGAAGGCGATGTTCGGTGCCGGCCCCGGCGGCTGCCTGGCCGTCACCGGCTACGAGGGCACCGCCGAGCAGGTGGCCGCCCGGCGGGCCGGCGCGAGCGCGGTGCTGACCGCGGCCGGCGGCGAGCTCCTGGGCACCGAGGGCGGCGAGGCCTGGCGCACCGGCCGCTACCGCGCGCCGTACCTGCGCGACCCGCTGCTGGACGCCGGGGTGCTGATCGAGACCCTGGAGACGGTGACCTTCTGGTCGAACCTGCACCGGCTGCGCGCCGCCGTCACCGAGGCGCTCAGCAGCACGCTCACCGCCCAGGGCACCCCGCCGCTGGTGCTCTGCCACATCTCGCACCTCTACGAGACCGGCGCCTCGCTCTACTTCACCGTCGCCTGCGCCCAGTTGGAGGACCCGCTCGCCCAGTGGCAGGCCGCCAAGTCCGCGGCCAACGCGGCGATCCGCGCCTGCGGCGCGGCGATCAGCCACCACCACGGGGTGGGCACCGACCACCGTGAGAGCTACGCCGAGGAGGTCGGGCCGCTGGCGGTCGAGGCGCTGCAGGCGGTCAAGCAGGCGCTGGACCCGGCCGGGATCCTCAACCCCGGTGTGCTGATCGCGCGTTCCCCGTCCGCCTCGACCGACAGTGGCCACTGAGGTGCGCGCCTTCACCGCGGTGGTCAACCCGGTCTCGGGCGGCGGCAAGGCCTTCGCCCACTGGGAGCCGGTGGCCGAACTGCTGCGCGCGGCCGGCGCCACCGTCCGTGCCGAGCGGACCCGCAGCCGCGAGCACGCGGTGCAGTGCGCCACCGAGGCCGCCCGGCGCGGCGAGGTGGTGGTCGCGGTCGGCGGTGACGGCATGGTGCGCGACGCGGCCGACGGCGCCGTGCGCGGCGGCGGCACGCTGGGGATCGTGCCGGCCGGCCGCGGCAACGACCTGGCGCGTGCGCTGGGTCTGCCGACGGACCCGGCCGGGCTCGCCCGGCTGCTGCTGGAGGGCCCGACCCGGCAGATCGACGTGCTGGACGTCAACGGCGTGATCGCGCCGGGCAACGTCTACATCGGCATCGACTCGCTGGCCACCCGGATCATCAACGCCAGCCGCTGGGTCCCGGCCCTGCTGCTCTACCGGCTCGCGCCGGTGCGCGCGATCCTCAGCTGGCGCCCGGCCGGCTACACGGTGCGCGTGGACGACACGGCCGAGCAGCGGATGCGGGCGCACACGGTGGTGATCGCCAACTCCGGTGCCTACGGGCACGGCCTGCGCATCGTGCCGCCCGCGGTCCTGGACGACGGGCTGCTGGACGTCATGGTGGTCGGCGACGGACCGCGCAGCATGATCGTCAAGTTCATGAGCGAGGCCAAGCAGGGCACCCACGTCCACCGACCCGAGGTCAGCCTGCGCACCGGGCTCACCGTCACCGTCGACGCCGACCGGCCCGTCCCGGTCTGCGCGGACGGCGACGAGATCGCCCACCTGCCGGCCACGGTCACCCTGCTCCCCGCCGCCCTGACGATCATCGCCCCGGCCTGACCCAGGGGCCTGCCCCCGGGTGGCGGATCCGGCCGTCACAACGACAGCCGGATCCACCACCGGGGTCGGGCACACGCAGGCCCTCAGGTCTCCCGCTGCGGGTGGTAGGTCTCCGCGGTGAGGCCGAAGGTCCAGGCGACGCCGGCCCGGGCGGTGCGGGTGGTGGGCGGCACCCGCAGCCAGTAGGTGCGGAAGGTGCCGTCCGGCTCGGCCGTGGAGTTGACCACCTCGACCATCACCACCGGCTCGTCGCCCGGCAGCAGGATCCGCCACAGCGCCCCGGTCTCGTCGCGGTGCAGGGGCTCGGCGCCGGAGTCGGCGAGGTAGCGGTCGTAGCCGTAGTGCTCCAGCATCACCCGGCGCAGCTCGGCATTCTCCTGCGCGCGGATCCGCTCGGGGGTGAGGCCCTCGAGGCCCGCCAGGAAGCCGGCCGGCACCGGCATGCCGCGCCAGGCGTGCAGGGCAAAGCCGTCGGGGTAGCCGAGCGCCGGGCCGTCCGCGCGATCCAGCCGGCCGGCCTCGTCGCGGTGCAGCTCGCCCGGGCGCTCGCAGAGCAGCACCACCCGCTCGAAGGGCCACCACCAGCCGGCCGCCCGCGCCACCTCCGCCAGCGCGCCGAGCGCGACGCCCTCCTCGGAACGGCCCGACGGATCGGCGAGCGCACCCGCGGCGTCGAACGCGGCCAGCCAGGCGGCGTCCTGCTGGCCGAGCACCGCGTCGAGCAGGGCCAGTCGCACCGCGGCCACCGCGGCCGTGGTCCGCCCGCGCAGCAGCTCGGCGCCGGCGGCGTCGGACTTGCTCAGCCGCACCTCCGACTCGCGCAACTCCCCCGCGCCGTGCAGCGCTTCGGCGACCGCGTCGCGAATCCGGCCGGCCAGCGCCTGGGTCGGCCGCCACAGCTCGCCGCCCGTCAGCGACCAGAGCTCGGCCCAGCCGAGCCCGCCGAGCCGCGCGTGGACCTGCGCCCGGGCCCGCTCCCACGGCCCGGTCCGCACCGCCTCCCGCACGCTCACCCCGGCCTCGACGGCGCCGTCGGCACCGTCGCCCGGCCGCGCGGCCACACCGTGCGCGGCCAGCCGGTCGGCCACCTGCACCAGCAGCGGCCCGGTCCGCTCGGCGGCCGGGCAGCCGCTCAAGCGCCCGGCCTCACCGGTGAGCAGCAGGGCGGCCAGTGCCGCCTGCAACGGCGAGTCGAACCAGACCAGTGCCGCCGGTTCGGCGAGCCCGGCCGCCCGGTAGGCGGCGCGCACACCACGCTCCGCTGCCGGGCGGTCGGCGGGCCCGGTGGCGACCGAGACCCGTCGCCAGTACTGCGCGGCCTCGACCGCGGTGGCCGGGCCGGTCTGCTGGAGTGCCGTCACGTCACATTCCTTCATGGTGAGCCGATGGTTAGCTGATGATCCGTCAGACGTGTTGAAGCAGACAGCGCCGGCTCAGTCGGAGACGATCCGCACCGCACCCGGCGCGTACTCCCGCTGGCGCACCACCCGGTACCAACCCTTGGGCAGGGCGATCGCGGCATGCTCCTCGTGCACCACCCGGCCACCCTCAGGCAGGTGCAGCCAGGCCGCGCCGAACGGCCCTGGCTCACGCAGCAGTTCACCCGCTCCGAGCACCGCGTGCGCGTGGCCGGTCACCTCGCCGAGCGCCAGCACCAGCCGGCCGCGGACGTCGCGCGGCTGGCGGGTCAGCCCGGTCGTCCCGACCGGCCCGGTGCTCTCGGGGACCGGCGCGATCAGCACATCTCCCTGGCGGTACAAGGGTTTCCTCCTCGATTGCGGAACCGGGACGCACTCCCCGGGCGTCCTGGCGACACCCCGGACGGTAGGACACGAGACCGACAGCGCGGACCGACAGCGCGTGCCGGCAATGCGGATCGGCAATGCGGATCGGCAGCCCCGGCGGCCGTGGTGTCCGGACCCCGGCCGACACACCTGTCAGCCACCGCTGGTACACCTGTTCCCGTCCGACCACCGCGAGGAGAAGCGCCATGACGATCTCTGAACACATCACGGAGTTCCACGGGCTCCCGGTCTTCGACCTGTTCCCCGAGGACGAGGCCGCCGCGGCCGACCCCGCGGCGCTGCCCGCGCCCGACGCCGTCGCCTGGCGGGTGGGCCTGCACTACGAGTCGAAGCGCGGTTTCACCGACCTGTGGCAGTCCTTCCTCGACCAGGTGGACACCGGCCGGGTCCGTGCCGTGGTGATCGGACCGTGGTTCGCCGACGACTTCGAGCCGCTCACCGAGGCACTCGCCGCGGTCGTCGCCGGCGCGGCGCGGCTGCCCGAGTTGCGCGCGCTGTTCATCGGCGACGTGACGTACGAGCAGTGCGAGCTCTCCTGGCTGCAGATGACCGACATCACCCCGGTGTTCGGCGCGTTCCCGCAGCTGGCGGAGCTGGTGGTGCGCGGCGCCGACGGGGACTCCGGCGAGGACGAGAAACTGGCCCTCACCCCGCTGCGCCACGAGCGGCTGCGCGCGCTGCGCTTCGAGGCCGGCGGGCTGCCGGGCGAGGTGGTCCGGGCGATCGCCTCCTGTGACTTCCCCGCGCTGGAAAGCCTGGAGCTGTGGCTGGGCGTGCCGCAGTACGGCGGCGACGCCTCCGTCGCCGACCTGGCGCCGTTCCTGGACGGCAGCCGGCTGCCCGCGCTGCGCCACCTGGGCCTGGAGAACAGCCAGATCCAGGACGAGATCGCCGCCGCGGTGGCGGGCGCCCCGGTGGTGGCCCGACTGGAGAGCCTGAGCCTGGCGATGGGCATCCTGACCGACGTGGGCGCCGGCGCACTGCTCGAGGGGCAGCCGCTCACCCACCTCAAGGCGCTCGACCTGCACCACCACTTCGTCGGCGAGGAGCTCCAGCAGCGGCTGCGCGAGCGGCTGGAGCCCTCCGGCGTCGTGCTGGACCTGAGCGGCCGGGTGGATCCGACCAGCGACTGGCAGTACGTCGCCAACGCGGAGTAGCCACCGGATGACGTCCGCCCAGCCCCCGCACCTGACCGTGGTCGGCCACCCCGGCCACCGCCGGGTGACCCTGTTCGGCGCCGCCGCGCGGGCCGCCGGTCTGCCCGAACCGACCGTCCTGCCCTGGCTGGACCTGCTGCGCGGCAGCTTCCGTCTCACCCCCGGCACCCTGGTGCGGATCGACTCGCCGGGCGAGGACGAGGCGGTGGACCGGCTGCTGCGCGGCCCGACGCTGGGCGCGGGCTACGCGCCGGCCCGGGTGGAGGGCACCGCCGCCTGGTACCGGGGCCTGCTGGCGGCGCTGGCCGAACTGGCGGACGCCGTGGCGCGCACCCCGGGCGCGGCGCTGCTCGGCGACCCGGCGGAGATCGCCGCCATGTTCGACAAGCGCCGCACCCACCGGCTGCTGCGGGACGCGGCGGTCGCCGTCCCGGCGGCGCTGGAGGGCGTGCGGGCGCCGCCGGCCGGCTGGGCGGCGCTCAAGGAGCGGCTGGCCGCGGCCGGACTGCGCCGGGTCTTCGTCAAGCCGGCCCACGCCTCCTCGGCCAGCGGCGTGCTCGCCCTGGAGTTCAGCCCGCGCGGGCGGGTGCAGGCCACCAGCTCGGTCCGGCTGGTGGACGGGGCGCTGTTCAACTCGCTACGGGTGAGCCGTTATCGGGACGAGGGCGAGATCGCCGCGATCGTCGACCGACTGGCGCCCGACCACCTGCACGTCGAGCGCTGGATCCCCAAGGCCGGGCAGGACGGCCGGGCCGCCGACCTGCGGGTGGTGGTGGTCGCCGGTCGGGTCACCCACGCGGTGGTGCGCACCAGCAGCGGGCCGATGACCAACCTGCACCTGGGCGGCGCCCGCGGTGACCTGGCGCGGGCGATGGCGGCGGCGGGGGCGCGCCGGGCGGACCTGACCGAGCTGTGCGAGCGGGCCGCCGCCTGCTTCCCGAACGCGCCGATGGTCGGCGTGGACGTGCTGCCGACCGCCGGCTGGCAGCGCTTCCTGGTCGGCGAGGTGAACGCCTTCGGCGACCTGCTGCCGGGGCTGGCCGGGCTGGCCGACGGTCCCGCGCCCGGGCAGGACACCCACCGGGCCCAGCTCACCGCGCTGTTGGAGCGCCACCGACGCCTCACCCCCCTCACCGACCCGCCGGAAAGACGAGCACCGTGACGCACCACCCGAGCACCACTCCGCACCACCCGAGCACCGCGCCGGACCACCCGAACACCGCGCCGCATCAACCGGACACCGCGCCGATCCCGGACATGAACGCCGTCATCGGCAGCCACGACCTGCTGCTGGTCACCCTGGACACCCTGCGCCACGACGTCGCCGAGGAGTTGGCCGCGGCCGGCCGCATCCCGAACCTGGCATCGGTACTGCCGGGCGGCCGCTGGGAGCGGCGGCACACCCCCGGCAGCTTCACCTACGCCGCCCACCAGGCGATCCTGGCCGGCTTCCTGCCCACGCCGGCGAGCCCGCACGGCCCGCACCCACGGCTCTTCGCCGCCCGGTTCGCCGGCTCGGAGAGCACCGAGCCGCGCACCTGGGTCTTCGACACCCCCGACCTGCCCTCCGCGCTGGGCGCCGCCGGGTACCGGACCGTCTGCCTGGGCGGCGTGGGCTTCTTCACCAAGCGGGGCCCGCTCGGCTCGGTGCTGCCCGGACTCTTCCAGGAGAGCTACTGGGAGCCGGAGTTCGGCGTTCCCTCGCCGACCTCCTTCGAGTCCCAGGTGGCCTGCGCGGAGCGGCTGACCGCCGACCAGGACCCGGACCGGCCGCTCTTCCTCTTCGTCAACGTCGCGTCCCTGCACCAGCCCAACTGGTTCCACCTGCCCGGGGCCACCCGCGCGGACGGCGACAGCCGGGCCAGTCACGCGGCCGCGCTGGAGTACGTCGACCGGCACATCGGCCGGCTCTTCGCCGCGATGAGCCGACGCCGGCCGTGCTTCGCGATCGTCTGCTCCGACCACGGCACCGCGTACGGCGAGGACGGCTACACCGGCCACCGGATCGGCCACGAGAGTGTCTGGACGGTGCCGTACGCCCACTTCACCCTGCCCGCCGCCCCCGCCGGCAGGAAGGCCGCCGCCTCGTGACCACCGCTACGCCGCCCAGTACCTCGCCGTACCAGTCGTACGTCTACGCCTACCCCCACAAGACCGCCTACCGGGAGCTGCGGCCGAGCCCCGCGCTGCGCGAGGTCTGGGCGGGCGAGCCGCAGCACGCGCTCTCGCTCTACCTGCACGTCCCGTTCTGCGAGGTGCGCTGCGGCTTCTGCAACCTCTTCACCCGGATCGGCAGCCCGCAGGGCCTGACCACCGCCTACCTGGACGCGCTGGAGCGCCAGGCCGGGGCGGTCCGCGAGGCCTTGGCCGACGACGCCCGCTTCGCACTGGCCGCCTTCGGCGGCGGTACCCCGACCTATCTGACCGCCGCCGAGCTGACCCGGCTGTGCGACATCGCCGAGCAGCGGATGGGCGTCGACCTGCGCGCGGTGCCGCTCTCGGTCGAGGCCTCCCCGGACACCGCGACCGCCGACCGGCTGGCGGTGCTGGCCGAACGCGGCACCACCCGGCTGAGCCTGGGCGTGCAGTCCTTCCTGGACGAGGAGGCGAAGTCGGCCGTCCGCCCGCAGAAGCGCGCCGCCGTGGAGGCCGCGCTCGGGCGGATCCGGGCGGCGGGCTTCCCGGTCCTCAACATCGACCTGATCTACGGCATCGACGGCCAGAGCGAGGCGAGTTGGCTGCGCTCGCTGGACGCGGCGCTGGCCTGGCGGCCGGAGGAGCTCTACCTCTACCCGCTCTACGTGCGCCCGCTCACCGGGCTGGCCCGGCGCGGCGCCGACGCCTCGCCCGCCGGCTGGGACGCCCAGCGACTGGCCCTCTACCGGGCCGGCCGTGACCACCTGCTGGCCGCGGGCTACCGCCAGGTCTCGATGCGGATGTTCCGCCGGGCCGACTCGCCCGACGCCGGCGGCCAGGAGTACAGCTGCCAGGTCGACGGCATGGTCGGCCTGGGCTGCGGCGCCCGCTCGTACACCTCGGACCTGCACTACTCCTTCGACTACGCGGTCGAGGCGGGCGAGGTGCGCCGGATCATCGACGACTACGTGGCCACCACCGACTTCTCGCGCGCCCTGTACGGGCGCCCGATGCCGGTGGCGGAGGCCCGGCGCCGGCACCTGGTCCAGTCGCTGCTGCAGGCCGAGGGCCTGGACCGGGCCGCGTACCGCCGGCGCTTCGGCACCGACGCCGCCGCGGACTTCGCCGCCGAGCTGGCCGGCCCGCAGCTGGCCGGCCGGCTGCTCGCCACGCCCGAGCGGCTGCGGCTGGACGCCGAGGGCCTGGCCCACAGCGACGCGATCGGCCCGGCGCTCTTCTCCGCCGAGGTGCGGGCCGCGATGGCCGCCTACCGGGCGCGGTGAGCGGACGATGACGGACCGTCACAGCACCCCGGTGCACCTGGGCCTGCCGCGCCCGGGGGTGCCGGTGGACGAACCGCGCGAGCTCACCCTGCTCTACCGCGGCCCGCTGGCCTCCTGCGACTACGACTGCCCGTACTGCCCGTTCGCCAAGCGGCGCGACCCGCCCGAGCAGCTACGGGCCGACCGCGCCGCGCTGGCCCGCTTCACCGACTGGGTGGCCGCCGCGGGCGAACGGGGCGACACCCTCTCGGTGCTCTTCACCCCGTGGGGCGAGGGACTGGTGCGCTCCTGGTACCGGCAGGCGCTGGTGCGCCTGAGCCGGCTGCCGCAGGTGCGCCGGGTCGCGATCCAGACCAACCTCAGCTGCCGCACCGACTGGCTGGCCGGGGCCGACCTCGACACCCTGGCGCTGTGGACGACCTACCACCCCGGCGAGGTCACCGAGCGGCGCTTCCTCGCCAGGTGCCGCGAACTCGACGCGCTGGGCGTGCGCTACAGCGTCGGCGTGGTCGGTCAGCCCGAGCACCTGGCGGCGGCCCGGCGGCTGCGCGCGGCCCTGCCACCGGAGGTCTACCTGTGGATCAACGCGGCCGAGGGGCTCGAGTACCGGGACGCCGAGGCCGCCGACTGGACGGCCCTCGACCCGCTCTTCGGCTACAGCCGCCACCCCCATCCGAGCGCCGGCCGGCCCTGCCGCACCGGCGACTCGGTGCTCTCGGTGGACGGCGACGGCACGGTCCGCCGCTGCCACTTCGTGCCCGAGGTCCTCGGCAACCTCTACGACGGCTCCTACCGGGCCGGCCTGGGCCCCACCCCCTGCCCGCGACCGGTGTGCGACTGCCACATCGGCTACGTCCACCTGGAGTCGCTGCCGCTGTACGACGTCTTCGCGGGCGGCGTGCCGGAGCGGATCCCCGCGCGCTGGCCGCGCTGACCGGGCGCGGCGGGCCCGTGGCCCGCAGGGCGCGGCGGGGCAGGCGCGGCGGGGCGGGCGTCACCGACTGTGGGCGGCGCGCAGGTGGGGGACCAGGTGGCTCAGGTCGTCGTCGGCGGCCTGGGGATGGGCGGTGAGGAGTCGGTGCACGGCGCGGGCCAGCGGGAGGTCGGCCGCGGCGGTGGCCAGCGCGACGTCCTTGGCCGCCAGCCGGATCGGGAAGTGGGCGCCCTGCGCGAAGGCCCGGTCGGCCGCGCCGGCCAGCGGGCTGTTGGCCAGCGCGGTGGTGACGAGTTGCTCGGGCAGGCCGAGCGAGTCGGCCAGCGCCATCGCCTCGGCCACCAGCGCGACCCCGCCGATCACGGCGTTGATCAGCACCAGCTTGAGCGCCGCGCCGCTGCCGACGGGCCCGCAGGCCAGCACCCGGCCCAGGGTCTCCAGGACCGGTCGCACGGCCGCCACCCGGTCACCGTCGCCGCCGGCCAGCAGCAGCAGTTGGCCGCTCGCGGCGCGGTCGACGCTGCCCATCACCGGGGCGTCGACCAGCGCGACCCCCGCGGGCAGCAGGCCGGTCAGCTCGGCGAGCGCGTCGGGGCCGATGGTGGAGGCCTCGACCAGGGTGGTGCCGGGGCGCAGCGCGGGGGCGAGTTCGCCGACCACCGCCCGCAGCGCGGCGGGGTCGGCCAGCACGGTGTCCACCACCTCGGCCGCGGGCACCGCCTCGGCGGGCGAGGA
>NZ_BAAALF010000158.1:0-19630 GCF_039528135.1 Kitasatospora nipponensis
GGTCTCCACCAGCAGCGCGTCCGCGCCGCCGGCGATCAGCCCGGCCGCGTTCAGCCGGAAGCCGTCGCGCAGGGTCTGGTAGGGCGCGTGGCCCAGCGTCGGCAGCTTGGTGCCCGGGCCGATCGAGCCCAGCACCCAGCGGGTCCGGCCGTCGTCGATCGCGTCGGCGGCCTCGCGGGCGAGCCGCGCGCCGGCCTCGGAGAGCTCGAAGATCCGCTCCGGGATGTCGTACTCCCCCAGCGCCGCGAAGTTCGCCCCGAAGGTGTTCGTCTCCACGCAGTCCACGCCCACCGCGAAGTACGCCTCGTGCACGGAACGCACGATGTCCGGGCGGGTCACGTTCAGGATCTCGTTGCAGCCCTCCAGCTCCTGGAAGTCCGCCATCGTCGGGTTCTGCGCCTGCAGCATGGTGCCCATCGCCCCGTCGGCGACCACCACCCGCGTCGCTAGGGCCTCGCGCAGGGCGGTGGCACGGGCCTGCTGGGCGGATGAGGAGACACTGGTGGCCATGGGGCTACTCCCTGGGTGCGACGGCTGTCGGCTATGCGCTCCCCCGTCCGGGGATGCACGCGGCCAGCGTATCCGCCCCGGACCGCCTGTCGCGGAACGTTCCGTATGGTGGGCCACTCCGGGAGGGGGATCATGCAGCTGAGAGCGGCAGGACGGACAACGGCGCGCAGGCGTCCGATCGAGGTGTGGCGCGGCTGGTCGCGCCGGCGGCGGGTCGCGCTGGGGGCTGCGGTACTCGCCGCGCTCCCACTGCTCCCTGTGGGTGGTGCGGGCCTCGCGCTGCGGCTGGAGGCGACCGGTGACCCGTCCGCGCAGGCCCGCTCGCGCGGCCGGGACGCGGCCTGGCTCGGCCACGCCTGGGTGGACGGGCGCAAGGGTCCGGCCGACCTGGCCGCGCTGCCGCAGCTGCTGCGCGGCGGCATCCGTGACCTGTACGTGCACACCGGCCCGCTGGAGCACGACGGCACGCTGCCCCCCGCGCTCTACCCGCAGGCGGCGGCGCTGATCGCCGCGGTGCACCGGGAGCTGCCCGGGGTGCGGGTGCAGGCCTGGCTGGGCGACCTGGTCGAGCCCGAGCAGGAGGGACTGCACCTGGACCGGCCACAGGTGCGCGGGGCCGTCACCGAGGCGGCCACGCAGGTGCTGGACGCCGGCTTCGACGGGGTGCACTTCGACCTGGAGCCGGTCCACTCCGGCGACGCGGGCTTCCTGGCCCTGCTCGACCAGGTGCACGCCGTGACCGCCGCGCGCGGCGCGCCGCTCTCGGTGGCGACCAGCCAGATCGACCCGCTACCCGCGCTGCACGACGTGGCGGGCGCGCTGACCGGGCACCCGAAGTGGTGGTCGCAGGAGTACTTCGGGCAGGTGGCCCGGCGGGTCGACCAGGTCGCCGTGATGTCCTACGACACCGCCATGCCGCTGCCCTCGCTCTACACCGGCTACGTCGCCCGGCAGACCACCCTGGCCCTGGAGGTCACCCCGCCCGGGGTCGACCTGCTGATGGGCCTGCCCGCCTACTGGGAGGACCAGTGGAGCCACCGCGGCTCGGCCGAGACGGTGCCGGCGGCGGTCCGCGGGGTGCGGCTGGCCCTGGGCCGCCGGGCGCCCGACCGGCAGGCCTTCGGGGTGGCGGTGTACGCGGACTTCAGCGCCACGGACGCCGACTGGAACTCCTACCGGCGGGACTGGTGCCGGCAGGCCGGGTGAGCGCCGCCGGTCGCCGCACCGGGCCCGGGCGGGACCGGCCGGCCCGGCGCGCGTCGGCCGGCCGGCACGACAGGGTGCCGACGGGCCGACGGGTGCGCCGGGGCGCGCTCAGTTGAAGTCGAGCTCGCCGCTGCGGGTGCGCTTGAGCTCGAAGAACTTCGGGTAGCCGGCCAGCAGCCGGGCGCCGTCGAAGACGTTGAGCGCGTCCTGGCCACGCGGGATCGCGGTCAGCACCGGGCCGAAGAAGGCCACCCCGTCGATGTGGATGGTCGGCGTGCCGACGTCCTCGCCGACCGGGTCCATGCCCTCGTGGTGGCTGCGGCGCAGCGCCTCGTCGTGCTCGGTGCTGGTGGCCGCGTCGGCCAGCTCGGCCGGCAGCCCCAGCTCGGCGAGCGCCTCGGCGATGACCGCCTGGTAGTCCTTGTTGTTCTCGTTGTGGATGCGGGTGCCGAGCGCGGTGTACAGGTCGCGCAGCACCTTGTTCCCGTGCAGCTCGGCGGCCGCGATGCAGACCCGGACCGGGCCCCAGGCGCGGTCCAGCAGGTCGCGGTACTGCTCGGGCAGGTTGTCGCGGCCCGAGTTCAGCACGGACAGGCTCATCACCCGGAAGTTGAGCTCCAGGTCACGGTGCTGCTCGACCTCCAGGATCCAGCGGGAGGTGATCCAGGCGAAGGGACAGGCCGGGTCGAAGTAGAAGTCGACCTTGGTAGGGGCGTTCGGCACGGAAACGGAAGTCGTCATGCGCTCCACGATAAGTGGCCGGCCGGACGATCGTCAGATCCAATTCGCGGTGGCGACCGTGGGCCATTCGTCCGCCGGCCCCGGCCCGGCCCCCGGCGGGGCCGGGGCCGGCAACGGGCCCGGGAGCGGACGAAATGCCGTTGCTCCCACGGACCGTGGCCCGCGGAGTGGCCGGATGCCGCTCTCCGTGGCGCACTTCGGTGGCCGCGCCTCGCCCCGGAGGGTGGTGGAGCGGTCAGTGGTGGAAGAGCCGTAGGCCGGTGCGGGCCAGGGTGATGCCGTGCTCGTGGCAGGCGGCGGCGACCTCGTCCGAGCGGACCGAGCCGCCCGGCTCCGCCAGGTAGCGCACGCCGTGCCGCCGGGCGTGGTCGACGTTGTCGCGGAACGGCAGCGCGCCGTCGGAGACGAAGGCCACACCGGTGAGCTCGCCCAGCCACCGGGCGCGCTGCCCGGCCGTGAGCTCCCGGGCCGGGGCGGCCAGCGCCGCGGCCAGCCGGCCGCGCTCGTCGGGCGTGAGGTCGCCCTCCAGGAAGCGGATCTGCCAGTTGATCCGGTCCTGGCGGCGCACCTCGGGCCGGAAGGCGAGCGCGCGCACGGCCGGGTGCCGGCGCAGCCACCAGGTGTCGACCTTGGCACCGGCCAGCCGGGTGCAGTCCACCCGGGACTGCTGCCCGGCGCCGATCCCCAGCGTCATCCCGTCGCGCAGGTAGCAGACCGAGTTGGACTGGGTGTAGCGCAGCACCGCGAGGCCGAACAGCAGGTCCTCGACGGCGGCGGCGGGCAGGGCGGCGGGTGCGCCGGGGCCGGGGACCGGGTCGAGCAGCTCCGGCGTCAGGGCGGCCCGGTCGCGCTCCTGGGTCAGCCGCAGTCCGAAGACCTCCCGGCTCTCCTGCTCGGGCGGCGTGTGGCCGGGCTCGGCCGCCAGGACCAGGAAGCGCCCGCCCTTCTTGCGGCTCAGGCGCTCCACCGTGCCGGGCTCGTAGCCGGGCGCGATGACCCCGTCGCAGACCACCCGGGCCAGCAGGTCGGCGAGTTCGGCGTCGACCGGGTGCGAGAGCGCGGCGAAGTCGCCGTAGGAGGACTTCGGATCGGCGTCGCGGGCCCGCAGGTAGGCGCTGGTGACCGGACCGACCGCGGCCGCCTCGACGCCGTACAGCTCGGCGGTCACCGCGTCCACCGGCCCGGCCAGCGCGGCGCCGGCCGGGGAGACGTGCTTGAAGGAGGCCGCGGCCGGCCGGCCCAGGGCCTGCGCGGCCTCCCTGACGAGCTGCCAACCGTTCAGCGCGTCCAGCAGGTTGACGTACGAGGGCGCGCCGTTCAGCAGCCGCACCGGCTGCCGGTCGGGGTGGACCGCGGTGGCCCGGGCGGCGCCCTGGTGCGGGTTCATGCCGTAGCGCAGCGGCAGGTCGAGGGTGCGGGAGGGGTGGGCCACGGTGACTCCTCATCAGCGGGGTGGACATCGCTGACGGAGGCGCCCAGGCGGTCGACGCTCGCATCGGATCGCAGCCGGCCGCTCCCCGGTGGTGCCCCACCCTCGCCAGTCGCGGCCACGGCGAGTCTAACGCGGCGCGGTGCCGGGCACGGGCGCGGGCATCCACGGCGGACGCCGCCCCCCGCGGCCGCCACTCGTACCGGTGAAAACGGCTTGCCCGGCCACGGTGGTGATGGTGAGCTGAGCGGATGAACCCGCAGAGCGTGCTGAACCTCTTCGACCGCCAGCTGCGCCGCGAGGCCTCACCCGACGGCCCGGGCGCCGTGGTGCAGCGGATCGGCGCGGTGGTGCGGCAGGACGGCGGCGAGGCCGGCTGGAACGGGATCCTCTGGTGCGACCTCGACGAGGCCGGGGCGGATGCCGCGATCGCCGAGCAGGTGCGTTACTTCGCGGCCCTGGGACGCGAGTTCGAGTGGAAGCACTACAGCCACGACCGGCCGGCCGACCTGCCGCGCCGGCTGCTCGCGGCCGGCTTCGAGGCCGGGCCGGCGGAGTCCCTGCTGGTGGCCGAGGCCGCCGCGCTGCCGGGCCCGGAGGCGCTGCCGGACGGGGTGCGCCTGCTGCCTGTCACCGACGAGGCGAGCGCCCGGCTCTTCGGCCGGACCCACGACGAGGCCTTCGGCACCGACGGCTCGCGCTACGTCGGGATGCTGCTGGCCCAGCTCGCCGAGGCCCCGGAGCAGGTCGCCGCGGTGGTCGCGATGGCCGGTGACGAGCCGATCTGCGGGGCCCGGATGGAGTTCCACTCCGGCACGGACTTCGCCAGCCTGTGGGGCGGTGGCACCGTGCCGGCCTGGCGCGGGCGCGGCGTCTACCGCGCGGTGGTCGCCCACCGCGCCCGGCTCGCCGTCGAGCGCGGCTACCGCTACCTCCAGGTCGACGCACTGCCGACCAGCCGCCCGATCCTGCAGCGGCTCGGCTTCCAGGAACTCGGCACCACCACCCCGTACGAGTACACCCCGCCGACGCCCTGAGGCCGCCGCCGCGCACGGGCGGCCCCCGACGCGGGCGGGCGGGGCGCCGCGCGTGCGGCACTACGGTGCGTCGTACTTCGGATACGATGCGTCGCCATGACCACTGTGCGCCACAGGCGCCTGGCCGCGCTGGCTGCCGCCCCCCTGCTGCTCCTGAGCCTCGCCGGGCCGGCCCACGCCACCCGCGCCACCGCCCCCGGCTACGTCGCGCTCGGCGACTCCTACGCCGCCGGGGTCGCGGCCGGCTCCTACGACCCGGCGAGCGGCTCCTGCCACCGCAGTTCCGGCGCCTACCCCGTGCTCTGGGCCGCCGCCAACACCCCCGCCGCCTTCACCGACGTGGCCTGCGGCGGCGCCGACACCCAGGACGTGCTGACCGGGCAGCTGCCGGCGGTGCCGGGCGGCACCGGCCTGGTGACGCTGACCGTCGGCGGCAACGACCTGGACTTCACCGACGCGGTGGTGGGCTGCCTGCAGCCGCTGACCACCGAGAGCCACTGCGACGACGCGTTGGCGCACAGCGCCCAACTGCTCCGCGACCAGCTGCCCGGCCGGCTCGACGGATTGCTGACGGCCGTCGGACGCGGCGCCCCCGGCGCCCGGGTCGTGGTGACCGGCTACCCGCACCTGCTGGAGACCACCACCACCGGCGTCTGCTGGACCGGCACGGCCGAACGGCGCGAGCGCTTCAACGCGCTGACCGACCAGCTCGACGAGCTGATCCACCGTCAGGCCGATGCCCACGGCTACCGCTTCGCCGACCCCCGGCCGGCCTTCGCCGGCCACGGCGTCTGCGCCCCGGCCGGGCAGGAGTGGATCAACGGAATCGTGCTGCACGACCTCGGGGAGTCCTTCCACCCGACGGCCGACGGCCAGTCACGCGGCTATCTGCCCACGGTGGCCCGGGCCCTGGCTCCGTAGCGCCGATCGCGCCGGCGGTCGGGGCGGCGGTCGGGGCGGCGGTCGGGGCGGCTCGGGCACCGGCCGTGGGGGCGGCCACGGACCGCACGGTGGACCGCGGGATTGCCCGAAGGGCTGGCCGGATAACCGGTGGCACCGGGGCCGAGCAGCACCGAGACTGTCCCGACGGGTGCGCCGCCCGTCGGGATCGGCGCGCATCAAAGCCCGTAGGCTGGGCAGGTAGGGTCCGTGGAACGGAGCGTTCCACGTGAGGAGAGCAGTCGGCAGCCGGTCAGCCGCGCCCTGCCCGCAGGGCCACGTCACCGGCCCGCGGGGTGGGCGGTGCGGCCAGGCCGGCCGGAGGGAGACGCTGGGTGATCGAGTTGGAAGATGTTCCCGAGTTGATCGACCCGGTCATGGTCTGTGCCTTCGAGGGCTGGAACGACGCGGGCGACGCCGCCTCCACGGCGGTCGGACATCTGGACGAGACCTGGGCCGGCAAGGTGTTCGCCGCCCTGGATGCGGAGGACTACTACGACTTCCAGGTCAACCGGCCCACGGTCTGGCTGGACGGCGGGGTCCGCCGGATCACCTGGCCGACCACCCGCCTGTCGGTGGTCCGAGTGACCGAGCCCAAGACCCGCGACCTGGTCCTGGTGCGCGGCATCGAGCCGAGCATGCGCTGGCGCTCGTACTGCAACGAGTTGCTCGGCTTCGCACACGAGTTGGGCGTGGAGCTGGTGGTGATCCTGGGCGCGCTGCTCGGCGACACCCCGCACAGCCGTCCGGTGCCGGTCAGCGGCGTCACCTCCGACGCCGACCTGGCCCGCACCCTGGACCTGGAGGAGAGCCGCTACGAGGGCCCCACCGGCATCGTCGGCGTGCTCCAGGAGGCCTGCGCGCACGCCGGGGTGCCGGCCGTCACGCTCTGGGCCGCCGTCCCGCACTACGTGGCCCAACCGCCCAATCCCAAGGCCACGCTGGCGCTGCTGAACAAGCTGGAGGACCTGCTCGACCTGCGGATCCCGCCGGGCGAGCTGCCCGACGACTCCCGGGCCTGGCAGCTGGGCGTGGACCAACTCGCCGCCGAGGACAGCGAGGTGGCCGAGTACGTGCAGCAGCTGGAGGAGGCCCAGGACACCGCCGAGCTGCCGGAGGCCAGCGGCGACGCGATCGCCCGCGAGTTCGAGCGCTACCTGCGCCGGCGGGACAACCAGGGGCCGGCCGGTGAGAAGCCGGTGGCCGGGCGGGCCGCCGTCGAGCGGACCGCGACGGACCCGGGCGAGCTCGCCGGCACGACCTCGACCGACGACGGGACGGCGGACGACGCGGCATCCGACGACGCGACGAGGGACGGCACGACGACGGACGGCACCGCGGCGGATGCGGCAGCCGATGCCGGTCCGGGCGACGACGCGGCCGGCGAGGCGGTGGCGGAGCAGGAGGCGAGCGACGCCGAGGCCCGCGACCGCGGACGCGATCGGGCTGACGACGGCGCCGACGGCAAGGACGGCTCGCGCTAGGCACGGGCCCGGCGCCGACCTGTTCGACAGGGCGGTCCGGGTGCCCCACCGCGGGCATCCGGGCCGCCGGGAGACCCGGCCCGGTCAGCCACCGCCGTCCGGACGCCGGCCGCCCTCCACCGGCCCGCCGTCCACCAGCCGGCCGACCAGCAGCCCGGCCAGGCGGGCCCGGGTCAGCACCGCGATGGTGTAGCCGTCGTCGATCGCGCCGCTGCCGATCGCCTCCTCCGCCTGCGCGAAGGACAGGTCCACCACCCGCCGGATCCCCTCGGCCCGCTCCGGCGCACCGTACGCCGTCACCCGCGCCGCGTACAGCGCCACCCGGCCGGCCAGCAGCCCGGTGTCCGGGTACACGATCCCCAGCGGCAGCAGTTCCTCGACCCGCGCGCCGATCTCCTCGGCCAGCTCGCGCCGCGCGCTGCGCTCGTCGCCGGCGCCCGCCTCACCGAACCCGCGCGGCGCCTCCAGGTGCCAGGACCGGGTGGCGTGCCGGTAGTGCTCGACCAGCAGCACGCCGCCCGCCAGCAGGGGCAGCACCACCACCCCGGGGGCGTCGGTGGTGGGGAGCAGCCGCAGGTAGAGCCCCGGGGCGCCGCCGGGGAAGCGCACCGCGTCGCGCAGCAGGGTGACGTAGCGGTCCTGGTAGACCACGCCGACCTGCGCCGCGGCCACCGGCGCGGCGCCGTCCCGTTCCCGGACCGCGCGTTCGGCCGCGGCGATCTCCTCGGGCCCGGTGAGGATCTCGATGCCCTCGGGGTCGTTGGCGAACAGCTCGGGGCGGCTGCGGCGCAGTTCGGCGTAGCGGTCCGGCGCTGGGCGGTTCAGGTCGGGGC
Organism: Kitasatospora nipponensis; assembly: GCF_039528135.1. Taxonomy (NCBI): domain Bacteria; kingdom Bacillati; phylum Actinomycetota; class Actinomycetes; order Kitasatosporales; family Streptomycetaceae; genus Kitasatospora; species Kitasatospora nipponensis. The sequence continues at coordinate 8,180 of NZ_BAAALF010000158.1, forward strand.
TGTCCCGGTCGGGTCGGTCCATCTCACGGTGCCCCGTCGCGCCCGTTGAGCTGCGCCGGGTGCGTCCCGGGGCCGAGTCCCCGGTGCTCCGCGAAGCCGGCGCTGCGCAGTCGGGTGATCAGTGACTCCCACTGCGCGCGCCCGTCGTCGGCGAACCGGCCCTCGACGACCCGCAGGCCCGTGCCCAGCCGGGCGTGTTCGCGCCCGCCCGGGCCGCGGCCGACCACCAGCCGGATGCTCACCGGCACGGCCCGCTTGACGAAGTGTTTGCCCACCTCGCTGATCACCTCGAAGAAGGGGACCGACCCCAGGGCGATCCGGACCAGCCCGGTGGCGACCTCGATGAACAGCTCCGCCGTCGGCGTCCACCGCGCCATGGCGGCGCCGACCCGGCGACCGGCCGCCCGGTCGCTGGCCTCGCGCAGCATCGCCACGTAGCCGCCCACCACGGCCGGGGCGCCGTGCTCGGGGTCGGCGAAGCGCTGCGGGTCGGCCAGGTCGGGCGCGGCGAGCAGGGCCTGGAACGCGCCCTGGTACTGCTGCCAGCCGGCGGACTGCCGCAGCGCGACCACGTCGTCCAGCGTGAGCTGGCCGAACGACTCGACGTAGAGGCCCTCCTGGAGGATGTCGAAGGCGGTGCGCCGGACGACCTCGACCAGGTGGTCGGCGGAGAGCTCCGGGCCCGCCGCCCGCGGTGCCAGCTGCCACTCCTGGAGTGCGGTGCGCGGCAGGGAGTCGTGCGGGGTGAGGGCGTAGGCGCCCAGCCGGTCGGCCAGGTTGACGTTGTAGGCCAGGTCGACGACCTGCTTGATCTCGGCGCCGAACGCCCGGGCCGGATCGTAGGAGCGCTCGGCGGGGTTGCTGCCCGGGGCCACCACGAAGGTCCGGTAGAGCGCGTCCCGGGAGACCAGGCCGGTCGCCTCGACCTGCGCCCGGCCGAAGTCGGCCACCTGCCGCAGCCGCTCGTGCAGCGGCTGCTCGCCGGCCGGCGGCACGCCCAGCGTCCGGGCCAGCGCGGGGAGGTCGACCTGCTCCAGGCCCTGGACGTAGCGGGCGAACGCGCTCCCCAGCCGGTCGGCGGCCCCGGCGGCGCCGGCGCCTTCGCCCGCCCCGTCCCAGTCCAGGGAGAGGCAGGTCATCCGGCACTCCTGTGCGACGGCGGTCCAGGCCGGCCAGACCTCTTCGAGGTCGCGCAGCCCGAAGGCCGGCTCCTGGACCGGCGTCGCCTCGTTCCACAGGAAGGGGACCAGGACGCCGTCGTCCAGCAGCTGCCGGAAGGCGTCCCGGCCGGCGGCCTTCGCCAGGTAGTCCTGAGAGATGACCGGATTGTTGTACAGGTAGGCCCGGTTGACCACGACCTGGTCGGCGGTGACGAGCGCCCGGAGGTACTCCGTGCGGACCCGGGCGCCCTGCTCGCGCAGCGCCGCCCGCCGTGAGCGGCCCCCGCTCCACACCCCGCGCAGCTCGCCCGCCGTGAGCCACTGGTTGTCCAGCGCCTGGGCGGTGACCGGCAGCCGCCTCAGGTCGGCGGGCAGGATCTTCTCGAACTCGACGTTGCCCTCGACGGACACTCCGCTCCCACCCGCGCACCCGCAGCCGCGCTACCGCCGTGTCCCGCGCCCCCGCGACGCGGGCCCTGCTCGCGGGACTCTACCGCGCGGGCCCCCGCGGGCGCAGGGCGCTGCGTGCCGAAGGGGAGCAGCGGCACCGCCGGGGCGCGCGGTGACCGGCGTCGGGCAGCCGCCGGTCACCGGCCCGCTCCAGTCCACCCGTCCCGACCGTTCCCTGTCAAGGGTCTAGACCACTTTCGGCCCAGTGCGCGGAGTACCGTGGATATCCGGATCCGGGAGCGGCCGAGGTGACGGCGATGATCGTGGATGCGGTGCTGGGGGCACTGGCCGGTGCGGCCGCGCTCACTGCGGCGTGGGCAGCGGTGAGCGTGCGAGTGGTGCAGCAGTTCCAGCGGGGCGTGGTCTTCCGCTTCGGCCGGGTGCGCGAGGAGGTCCGCCAGCCCGGCGTGGTGGTGCTGATCCCGGTCATCGACCGGATCCGGCGGGTGAACGTGCAGATCGTCACCATGCCGGTGCCGGCCCAGGAGGGCATCACCCGCGACAACGTCACGGTGCGGGTGGACGCGGTCGTCTACTTCCAGGTGGAGGACCCGGTGCTGGCCACCGTGGCGGTGCAGGACTACCAGTTCGCCATCTCCCAGGTCGCCCAGACCTCGCTGCGCTCGATCATCGGCAAGAGCGAGCTGGACGACCTGCTGGCCAACCGGGAGCCGATCAACCAGGGCCTGGAGCTGATGCTGGACAGCCCCGCGATGGGCTGGGGCATCCAGATCGACCGGGTGGAGATCAAGGACGTGGCGCTGCCGGAGTCGATGAAGCGCTCGATGGCCCGCCAGGCCGAGGCGGACCGTGAGCGGCGGGCCCGGATCATCACCGCGGACGGCGAGTTCCAGGCGTCCGCGAAGCTCTCCGAGGCCGCCGCGATCATGAGCGCCACCCCGGCCGCCCTCCAGTTGCGCCTGCTGCAGACGGTCGTGGAGGTGGCGGCCGAGAAGAACTCCACCCTCGTGCTGCCGTTCCCGGTCGAGCTGCTCCGCTTCCTCGACAGCGCCACCAGGACCCACGACACCCGCCACGACCGGCACGAGGCCGAGGCCGAGGCCCAGGAGGAGGCCCGGGCCCGGGCCAGGGCGGAGGAGCTGACGACGGAGGCGCTGGCGGAGACGGAGCAGCTCGGCGCGCTCGCGGTGGGTCAGGAGGCGCTGGAGGCCCCGGCGGCTCCGGCCGGCCCGGTCGACCCGGCGCCGATCACCTCCGTCGACGGCTCCCCCGACAGCTCCGAGGCGTCCAACAGCCCCGGCGCGGAGCGGTAGTACGCGCTGCCCTTGGCCCAGTACCAGGCCAGCGGGATGACGCCGATCGCCAGCGCGCCCAGGCCGATGCCGAGCTGCGCGCCGGGCAGGGTCATGCAGTTCTCCACGAAGAGGAAGCCCATGAAGACCGCGCCGGCCAGCGGCCAGAGCCCGATGAAGACGGCGTTGGAGACCGAGGTGAGGATCAGCTTGCGGTAGGCGACCACGACCGCGAGGCCGGCCAGCGCGTAGTAGACCGAGATCTGCAGGCCGATGGCGGAGACCGCGTCGGCCAGGATGGTGTTCACCGAGCCCAGCGCGTTGGAGCCGACGAACAGGCCCAGCGAGATCACCACGACCACCGCCAGCGCCACCCACGGGGTCTGCCAGCGCCGGTGCGCCACGCCGAAGACACCCGGGACGGTGCGGTCGCGCCCCATCGCGAAGAGCGAGCGGGTGACCTGGATCAGCGTGGTCTCCAGCGTCGCGATGGTGGAGAGCATCACCGCGACCACCAGGATCTTGCCGCCCACCCCCGGCCAGACGGTGTTGCCCAGCGTGGTGAGCAGCGGCGGGGAGTCGGGGTTGCCGATGTCGTCCTGGCTGATGATCAGGTTGATCGCGATGGTGATGACCTCGAAGAGCGCGAAGACGCCGACCACGCCGATCAGGCCGCCCAGGCCGGAGTTCTTCTTGCTGTCGCTGGTCTCCTCGCTGAGGTTGGCGGTCACGTCCCAGCCCCAGAAGTAGAAGGCCGCGATCAGCGCGGCCGCCGCGAAGCCCTTCACCCCGCCGAAGTGGCCGAAGCCCCAGAGCCAGGACCAGGAGAAGGTGGCCGCACTGCCGCCGTGGATCAGCGCCGCGACGCCGAAGACGGCGAGGATCGCCACCTCGATGCCCGTCATGATCCACTGCGCCCGGGCGGTGATCTGCGCGCCGAGCAGCACCAGGCCGGCCATCACCAGGAAGCAGAAGGCTCCGACGCCGGTGGCCGCCCAGGTGTTCTGGGCGAGCGAGTCGGAGAAGAGCGAGAGCGTGTACTGCCCGGCCGGCAGCGAACCGGCCACCATGAAGATGGTCGCCGAGACCACCAGGGCCCAGCCGCTGAGGAAGCCCAGCGCCGGGTGGAGCGCGCGGCCCACCCAGGAGTAGCTGGCGCCGGCGTTGACGTCGACCCGGCCCAGGTAGTTGAAGGCCCAGGCGATGCCCAGCATCGGGATCGCGCACCAGAGCAGGGCGGCCGGGCCGACCAGCCCGGCGGTGCCGGCCAGGACGGCGGTGGTCGAGGCGAGGGAGTAGGCCGGCGCGCTGCCGGCGACGGCCATGACGACGGTGTCGGCGGCGCCGAGGACGCCGGCGCGCAGGCCGGTTCTCGGTTCGGCGGGTGATTCTGAGGACACGGGGGCTGCCTCTCCTGGACCGGTCGGAGGAAGGGACGCGCGGGGGCGCGGGGGGGGCGGGAGGTGAGGCGAGGGGCGGCGCGCCGACTGGGGCAGCACGCTGCGGTCCAGCCGTTGGCGCTTGTGGCGACGGGTGGAGCGGGTGCTGCGGAACCTCTGCCGGGCCCGTGGGGCGCCCGGTGTGGCCCATATGGTGCCCAGTGGGGTGCCGGGGTGGCAATGGCTTGGGGAAATCCGATGCCACGAAGCCGGAACGCCGCGCAATCCGCAGATCGGGCCCGGCGTGTCTGCGGAATCCGAAGCGGCGTACCGGCCGGAGAGTACGCCGAAGGGGGGGGGCGGGCCGCCGACCCACTGTCAGGTCGGCGGCCCCCAGGGCACATTCGTTACAGGTCGACGCCCCCGTGGGGCGGCCGTCGACTCAGAGCGCGACGCCCAGCAGGGCGTCCACGGTGCGCGAGACCAGGCCCGGCGCGCCGGGCTCGTCACCGCCGGTGGCGGCCTGCTGGGCGGCCCAGCGGTCCACGGCGGCCAGCGCGGCCGGCGCGTCGAGGTCCTCGGCGAGCGCGGCGCGCACCTCGGTGAGCATCTGCTCGGCCGACGGCCCGTCCGGCCGGGAGACCGCGGCCCGCCAGCGGGCGAGCCGCTCGACGGCCTCGTCCAGGACGTCCTTGCTCCACTCCCAGTCACCGCGGTAGTGCTTGGAGAGCAGGGCCAGGCGGATCGCCGCCGGATCCACGCCCTCGCGGCGCAGCGCCGAGACGAAGACCAGGTTGCCGCGCGACTTCGACATCTTGTGGCCGTCCAGGCCGACCATGCCGGCGTGCACGTAGGCCCGCGCGTACGGGTGCGCGCCGGTGGCCGCCTGCGCGTGCGCGGCGCCCATCTCGTGGTGCGGGAAGACCAGGTCGCTGCCACCGCCCTGGATGTCGAAGGACATGTCCAGGTACTCGAGCGCGATCGCCACGCACTCGATGTGCCAGCCGGGACGGCCGTGGCCCAGCTCGGTGTCCCAGGCCGGCTCGCCCGGGCGGGCGGCCAGCCAGAGCAGCGCGTCCAGCGGGTGGCGCTTGCCGGGACGCTCGGGGTCACCACCGCGCTCGGCGAAGAGCGGCAGCATCTCCTCCTGGCTGAGCCCGGAGACCTCGCCGAAGCGCGGGTCGGCGGCCACCGAGAAGTAGATGTCGCCGTCCACCCGGTAGGCCGCGCCGCTCGCCAGCAGCTTCTTGACCAGCGGGACGATCCACGGGATCGACTCGACGGCGCCGATGTAGTGGGCCGGCGGCAGGATCCGCAGCGCCGTCATGTCCTCGCGGAAGAGCGCGGTCTCGCGCTCGGCCAGGGCCGTCCAGTCCTGACCGGTGGCGATCGCGCGCTCGAGCAGCGGGTCGTCCACGTCGGTCACGTTCTGGACGTACAGGACGTCGTGGCCGGCGTCCTTCCAGACCCGCTGGATCAGGTCGAAGGTGGCGTAGGTGGCGGCGTGGCCGAGGTGGGTGGCGTCGTACGGGGTGATGCCGCAGACGTACAGGCGGGCGGTGCGGCCTTGCGGCACGACCTCCCGGATCCTGCCCTCGGCGGTGTCGTGGATACGCAGGGGGAGTCCCTGACCAGGCAGGGCGGGAACCTCGGAGGCGGGCCAGGCATGCATGAAAATGACTCTAACCTTGCGATCATTTGAAAGGCTAACCAGTACGCAGAATCGGCTGAAATCCGAGCCGAAACGGTCGGGGTCGGTCGGGGACGATCAGCAGCCGTCGGGCGGGTGGCGGGACGGCCGCAGGAGACCGGGCGGACCGGGCGGAGTCAGACCGGCGGCCAGGGGATCGAGGGCCACTCCTGGGACGGCACCGGATGGCGCCCGCTGCGCAGCAGCCCCGCGACCCGCTCCCGGGTGGCCGTCAGCTCAGCCGCCGTCAGGTGCGGCCGCAGCCGCTCCCCCAGCGCCCCCGCCAGCTCCGACTCCAGACGGCGCAGCATCTCGCCGGCCTCCTCGGTCAGCGGCTGCTCCGCCCAGCCCCAGAGCAGCGTGCGCAGCTTGCCCGGGACGGCGAAGGTGACCCCGTGGTCGATGCCGTAGATCCGGCCGTCGGCGGCGGGCAGCAGGTGGCCGCCCTTGCGGTCGGCGTTGTTGAGGACCGCGTCCACCACCGCCAGGCGCCGCAGCCGGCGGTCGTCCGGATGCACCAGCAGCGCGGTGCGGCCCGCGCCGACGTCGGCGCGCACGATCGGCAGCCAGCCCTGCTCGGGACCGGCCGGGTCCTGCAGCGCGAGCAGCGGCGCGGCCTTCGGATCCGGCTCCACCCAGACCTGCACCATGCCGCTGCCGTAGGGGCCCTCGCGCAGCACGGTGGGCGGGATCGGCGCCCAGCCGGTGGCGGCGCCGACCTCGTAGGCGGCCACCTCGCGCCCCGCCAGCGTGCCGTCCGGGAAGTCCCACAGCGGCCGCTCGCCGGCCACCGGCTTGTAGACGCACGGCGCGCTGACGCCGTCCAGGGTCACCGAGCAGTACAGCGCCGCGTTGGAGGCGTCGGTGAGCTGCCCGTGGACGGTCAGCTCCCCCTCGCGCAGCAGCCGCAGCGCGGCCGGTACGTCGGCGGCCAACGCTGCGCCGGCGGCCGGGGCGGCCTCGGGTATGTCCTGCTCGGCCGCCGTGTCCTGCTCGGCGCGGCCCTGCTGGCCGGCGCCGTCCTGACCGGCCGCGCCGTCCTGCCGGGCGGCTGCGGACCGGTCGGACGTGGACCGCTCGCCCGTGGACCGGTCGGCGTTCAGCGCCGGTAGCCGTTCGCGCGCGGGCACAGGTGCCCCTCCGGGTCGAGCGGCAGGTTGCAGAACGGGCAGGGCTTGCGGCCGGCCGCCACCAGGTCGAGCGCCCGCTTGGCGAAGACCCGGGCCATCGCGCCGGTCAGCCGCACCCGCAGCATGTCCGGGCCGTTCTCGTCGTCCTCGAACGCCGCCGCCTCGGCCTCGGCGTCCTCCTCCTCGGCCTCCTCGACCACGGCCTGCGCCTCGACCACCAGGCAGCCCTCGGTGCCGTCCCAGGCGAGCGCCATCGTGCCGACCCGGAACTCCTGCTCCAGCGGCAGGTCGAGCGGCGCGGTGTCGACCAGTTCGGTGGGCGCGACGGCCGGGATCGGGGCCTGCCCGCCGCTGCGCCGCAGCGCCTCGTCGAGCACCTCCTCGACCCGTTCGGCGAGCGCGGCGACCTGGGTCTTCTCCAGCAGCACGCTGGTGATCCGGCCGCGGGCACTGGCCTGCAGGAAGAACGCGCGCGCGCCGGGCTGGCCGACGGTACCGGCCACGAACCGCTCGGGCTGGTCGTAGAAGAAGAGCTGTCGGGGCACTCTCTCGCTCCGGGGTGTGAAACGTGGTCGGTGAACGGGGTCAACAGGGCGCTGCGCGGACGTTCTCCTTCACCCTACGGCGTCCGGGTCGCCGGGCCGTCAGGCCCGTGCCGGTGTCGGCGGCGGGTCGGGGCGCGGGGCTCGCACGGCGGGCTCGGGATGTCGGGCTCGCGCGGTGGGTGGCGCGGTGGGTCCGGGTGGTGGGCCGGCGCAGCGGGGGTTCAGGCGTCGGTGCCGGTGTCGCCGCCGACCACCGCGTCGCCGCCGGCCGGGGCCTTGGGCCGCAGGCCGGACAGGTCGCCGGTGTCGCCCATCCGCAGCAGGAACGGCCGCTGCGGGGTGTAGCGGATGGCGGTCACCGTGCAGGGGTCCACGTTGATCCGCTGGAAGTGGTCCAGGTGCAGTCCCAGCGCGTCGGCGACCACCGCCTTGATCACGTCACCGTGGCTGCAGACCAGCCAGACCGCGTCCGGACCGTGCTCAGCCGCGATCTTCTCGTCCCACTCGCGGGCCGCCGCCACCGTGCGGTGGCTCAGCGCCCGCAGCGACTCGCCACCCGGGAACGCGGCGGCCGAGGCGTGGTCCTGCACCGTGCGCCAGAGCGGCTCCTGGGCCAGCTCGCGCAGCGGACGGCCCGTCCACTCGCCGTAGTGGCACTCGCCGAACCGCTCGTCCAGCGCCGGCTCGCCGAGCTCGGGGCGGGCCCCCAACAGCGGCTGCAGGGTCTGCCGGCAGCGCTCCAGCGGGCTGCTGACCACCTGGGCCAGCGGCACGCCGGCCAGCCGCTCGACCAACGCCTCCGCCTGCGCCCGGCCGGCCTCGTCGAGGTCCACCCCCGGCGTCCAACCGGCCAGGACCCCGGCGGAGTTCGCGGTCGACCGGCCATGGCGTACCAGCAGCAGTGTGGGCATGCCCCCAGCGTACGGGGTGGGCGTGGGCCGTCCGGTACCGGCAGGCGGGTCGGGCCTGCGGGTACCGGACGGGGCGGGCGCTGCGGCGGGGCGAGGTGGGGTACGGGCGCGGGTCAGGCCAGCCCGGCCAGCTCCAGTGCCTCGACTCCGGTGCGCAGGGCGGTGATCCGCTCCTCCAGCGTGAAGCCGGCGGGGGCGAGGGTCAGCGTGGTCACCCCGGCGTCGGCGTACGCCTGCATCCGGTCGGCGATCCGCTCGCGGGTGCCGAGCAGCGAGGTCGCGTCGATCAGCTCGAACGGCACGGCCGCCGCCGCGCCCGCCTTGTCGCCCGCCAGGTACCGCTGCTGGATCTCGTCGGCGGCCTGCTCGTACCCCATCCGGCAGGTGAGCTGGTTGTAGAAGTTCTTCTCCTTGCTGCCCATCCCGCCGATGTAGAGCGAGGCGTAGAAGCGCTGGGAGTCGGGGGCCGCCGCGATGTCCGGACCGACCGCGATCGGCACGGTCGGGCAGATGTCGAAGCCGTCCAGGTCCAGACCCGCCGTCGCCCGGCCGGACTTGATCGCGTCGACCGAGAGCGCGGCCTGCTCGGGCGCGAAGAAGATGCCCAGCCAGCCGTCGGCGATCTCGCCCGTCAGCTCCAGGTTCTTCGGGCCGATCGCCGCGATGTACAGCGGGATCCGCTCGCGCACCGGGTGCACCGTCAGCTTGAGCGGCTTGCCGGGCGCCCCGGCCAGCGGCAGCGTCCAGTTGGGACCCTCGTGGACCAGCCGCTCGCGGCTCATCGCCTTGCGGACGATCTCGACGTACTCGCGGGTGCGGGACAGCGGCTTGGCGAACGGCACGCCGTACCAGCCCTCGGAGACCTGCGGCCCCGAGACGCCCAGCCCCAGCCGGAACCGGCCGCCCGAGAGGGTGTCCAGGGTCGCGGCGGTCATCGCGGTCATCGCCGGGGTGCGGGCCGGGATCTGGAAGATCGCCGAACCGACGTCGATCCGCTCGGTCTTGGCGGCCACGAAGGAGAGCACCGTGGCGGCGTCCGAACCGTACGCCTCGGCGGCCCAGCAGACCGAGTACCCGAGCCGGTCGGCCTCCTGGGCGACGGTGATGTTGTCGGCATCCATGCCGAGGCCCCAGTAACCGAGGTTGATACCGAGTCGCATAGGAAGCCATGCCTTCCGGGAGGGGAGTGTGAGCCGAGGGTAGTCGCGCCGGCGGAGCCATGCTACTGGCCGGTAAGTGTGCGGCGCGTCACATCGCCGCGCGGGGCCGCGGGCCAACGGCTCACCGGCGACGCGGAGTCGTCCGACCCGTTGACGAGGGGGCGGCGGAGTCCGCGGCGAGGTGGGCGCGGAGTCGTCGTTGCCGCGGTCGGCGGCGTGGTCGGCGCCGTGGTCGGCGCCGTGGTCGGCGCCGTGGTCGGCGGCGTGGTCGGTGGAGTCGTCGGGCCCTGCGGGTCTGCGCGGTTGCCCGTGGGACGCCCACTACGCTCGTCCCGTACGGGCTTCCCGCGCCCCGCCCGGCCCCGCGTCCGGCCGGCGGACCTGACGCCCGCTCAGCGATCGAGGGGGTCCTCCGCCATGGAGAAGCGTCATCTCGGCCGGACCGGCCTGCGGGTCTCCCGGCTCGGCCTGGGCACCATGACCTGGGGCCGGGACACCGACGAGCACGAAGCCGCCCAGCAGCTCAAGGAGTTCGTCGACGCCGGCGGCAGCCTGGTCGACACCGCCGACGTCTACGCGGACGGCGGCGCCGAGTACCTGATCTCCCGACTGACCGACAACCTGATCCCCCGCTCCGAACTGGTCATCGCCACCAAGGCCGGCAGCGTGCCGGACGGCGACCGCCGCTTCGACACCTCGCGCGGCCGCCTGTTGAGCGCCCTGGACGCCTCGCTGCGCCGGCTCGGCACCGACCACGTGGACCTGTGGCAGGTGCACGCGTTCGACCCGGCCACCCCGACCGAGGAGACCCTGCACGCCCTCGACCTCGCCGTCACCTCCGGCCGGGCCCGCTACGTCGGCGTCTCCAACTTCAGCGGCTGGCAGCTCGCCAAGGCCGCCACCTGGCAGCGCGCCACGGTCGGGCGGGTCCCGCTCGCCGGCACCCAGATGGAGTACTCGCTGTTGCAGCGCGGCATCGAGCGCGAGGTGCTGCCGGCCGCGCTGGACGCCGGTGTGGGGCTGCTCGCCTCCTCGCCGCTGGGCCGCGGCGTGCTGACCGGCAAGTACCGCCACGGCGTCCCGCCGGACTCCCGCGGCGCCTCGCCCTACCTGGCCGGCTTCGTCCAGCCCTACCTCGGCGATCGCTCGCGGCGCATCGTCGACGCCCTCGCCACCGCGGCCGACGGCCTGGCCAGCAGTCCGCTGGCGGTCGCCCTCTCCTGGGTCCGCGACCGCCCCGGGGTGGCCGCCGCGATCGTCGGCGCCCGCACGGCCGCCCAGCTGCAGCAGGCACTGTCGGTGGAGGCGCTTACGCTTCCGGATGAGATCCGCGGTGCGCTCGACGACATCTCGGCGCCGGTGCGTCGCTACCCTGATCAGGACTGGAACGAACTGTGAGTCAGACGCACCACCCGGACGCCGATGCCGGCGCCGATGCCAGCGCCGATGTCGAAGGCGAGCTCGGCAGCACGTCCGTGACCGACAGCGCGTCGGTGACCGACAGCGCGGGCGCGGCCGACGACGTGATCGATGACGGGGCCGCCGCTGGAGCGGATGCCGCCGCCGGTGACGGCGGGCACGAGGGCCCGGCGCCCGAGCAGGCGCAACCCGGTGCGCCCGGTGCGCCCGCATCGCCCGGTGCCGCCGCCCGCAGTGCCGAGGTCGCCGCGCTCGCCGAGGCGATCCGCAGCGTCGGGCAGGGTGGCGGCGGCTCCACGCCGGCCTCCGCTCCGGGCGGCCGTCCAGCCCGGCCGCGTCCAGCAGGGGGAGGAG
>NZ_BAAALF010000159.1:0-19551 GCF_039528135.1 Kitasatospora nipponensis
CCGCTTTCGTCCCTTCCTGAGCAGTGGGGGTGGTGCGGGGAGTGGGGGTGGGGGGGGCGGGCGGGCCGACGGTGGGTCAGGGGGTGGCCGGCGGGGTCTGCGGGTAGCCGTACCCCGCTCCGGGCGCCGGCGGGGCCAGCGGGGGCGGGGGGGTGGGCGTGCCGGGCGGACCGACGGGCGGGGCCGGGACGGCCGCCGGGGGGAGGGTGTAGGTCCCCGGCTCCTCGCCGGCGCCGGCGACCGTGCCGGTGTCGGCGGGCGGGGTGGCCGGTGCGGCGGGAACGGCGGTCGGGGCGGCCGGCGCCAGGGTGTAGGCGGCGGGCTCCTCCGGGCTGCCGGCGCCCGTGGCGGGAGCCGCGCCCGCCGGTGCGTCGGTCATCGACACGGCGTCCTCGTCGACGGTGATGCCGAAGTCGGTGGCGAGGCCGCCGAGCCCCGAGGCGTACCCCTGGCCGACCGCGCGGAACTTCCAGCCGCCGGAGCGCCGGTACAGCTCCGCGCAGACCAGGGCGGAGACCTCCTCGGCCTCGGTCACCCGGAACTCGGCGAGCGGCTCGGTGCCGGCCGCGGTGGCGCCGGCGTCGTAGAGCAGCACCCGCAGCCCGGTCACGTGCTGGAACGAGCCCTCCTCGGCCGAACCGGCCAGCACCACCCGGTCGACGTCGGCCGGCACGTTGGCCAGGTCCACCTCGATGGTGTCGGCGATGTCCTCGCTGCCCGGCACCCGGTGCTTGGGCAGGTGGCGCACCACACCGGACGGGTGCCGGGGCTGGTTGTAGAAGACGAAGTCGGTGTCCGACCGCACCCGGCCGTCCGGTCCGACCAGCAACGCGGAGGCGTCCACGTCGGGTCCGCCGGGCAGCGTGCTCCAGCGCAGGACGGCGCGGACCGCCGCCGCGGTCAGCGAGATATTGGCGCCCTTCGCCATCACATGCGTCATAGCAGTCCATCCTGCCCGGTGGCCACCCCTGTGGACAACGCGGGTGCGGGCTTCTCCTGGCGGGCCCGGGTCGTGCGCGGGCGCACGGGCGGGCTGCGGGCCCGCCGGTGCCGCGGCCGGGCGGCGGCGGAGCGGCGGCAGAACGGTGACGGGTGGCGGGGGGACGGCGGGGGGAGCGGCGGTGGAACGGTCGGGGAATGGCGGAATGGCCGGGGGCCGGTGAGGTGGGGCGATGGAATGGCTGAAAACTTGCGCGATTTCGCAAGTGGTATCTCGCATGTGAGATGCGTGTGAATGGCGTGGCAAGCTTCCGAAACTTCAATGTTTCAGGAGCCCACCAGGCTCGGAACGGACCGTACGATGGGCGGCCCAGGCCGGTACGGGCTGCGCGGACGAGACGGCGGGTCGAATGGGCCCGAGCCCGACGGATTCGGGTCCGTCCGTGCCGAAGGCATGACGAGCGGCCCGTCCTGTGGGCCACCATTCGGCATCAGCATGTCTGTCGCGACATTCCGGGGAGTGCACTTTGCGCCATTTCGGCCAGCTCGGCGAGGACGTTCGCCGTCGGCTCTTCCTGACCGAGCCCGAACCGTTCGACCGACAGGGCGCAGCCGCCACGCTGGCCACCGCGCTCGGTGCCACGCTCTACAGCCCGGCCACCCGACCGACGCTGGCCCAGGACATCCGGCGGCAGGCGGCCGCCGGGGTGACCTCGATGGTGCTCTGCCTGGAGGACGCGATAGCCGACCGCGAGGTGGAGGCCGCGGAGGCCAACCTGGTGGCGCAGCTGCGCGAGCTGGCGGGCGAGGGCGAGGGCGAGGGCGAGGGCGGGAGTGCCGGAGAGTCGGTCGAGCTGCCGCTGCTCTTCGTGCGGGTCCGCACGCCCGGCCAGATCGGCGACCTGACCGGGAGGTTGGGCTCGGCGGTCCGGCTGCTCAGCGGCTTCGTACTGCCGAAGTTCACCGAGGACCTCGGCGCCGCCTTCCTGGAGCAGCTGGCCGAGGCCGAAATCGCCAGCGGGCAGCGGCTGTTCGGCATGCCGGTCCTGGAGTCGCCGGAGCTCGCCCACCTCGAGAGCCGGCGCGCGCACCTGCTGGGCGTCGCCGACCTGCTGGGGAAGTTCCGTGAGCGGATCCTCGCCGTTCGGCTGGGTGTCACCGACCTCTGCTCTGCTTACGGACTGCGTCGCTCGCCCGACCTGACGGCCTACGACGTGGCTCTGGTGGCCGACGTGATCGGGGACGTGGTGAATGTGCTGGGCCGCGCGGACGGTACCGGCTTCACCGTCACCGGTCCGGTCTGGGAGTACTTCCCGGTCCAGCAGCGGATGTTCAAGCCGCAGTTGCGCCGCACGCCGTTCGCCGTCGCCGAGCCCTCGCGCGAGACGGTCCGCCAGCGGCTGATCGAGCACGACCTGGACGGACTGCTCCGTGAGGTCGAACTCGACCGAGCCAACGGACTGTTGGGAAAGACCTGCATCCACCCGAGCCATGTCCCGGCGGTCCACGCGCTGTCGGTCGTGACCCACGAGGAGTACTGCGACGCGCGCGACATCCTGCAGCAGGACGAGCACGGCGGGGGCGGCGTGCTGCGCTCCGCGTACACGAACAAGATGAACGAGGCCAAGCCGCACCGGCCGTGGGCGGAGCGGGTGATGCTCCGCGCCGAGGTGTTCGGGGTGGCGCGCGAGGACGTCACGTTCGCGGAGCTGCTGGCCGCCTGCCTCTGCGCCTGACGGTCGTGCGCCGGAACCCGCCTGCTGAATCTGCCCGCTGAACCCCCGAGGAAATGAGCACCATGGAGATGACGGACCCGAGCTGGAGCGGCCGGTGGGTCGCCGAGCGGCTGGGAATCGGTCTGTCCGGCTCGCCCGAGCTGCCCGGGCTGCTGGGCCTCGCCGTCCGGGAGAACCCGAAGCGGGCCCACCTGCTGGTCTCCCAGGTGCTCGGCAAGCACGTGCCGCAGCGCCCCGAGGTGGTCCACCAGGCGGGCCGGCGACTCGGTTCGCTGGTGCGGGAGCGGCTCGGGGCGGGGGCCGCGGGGACGGTGGTGCTGGGCTACGCCGAGACCGCCACCGGCCTCGGCCACTGCGTGGCGGACCTGCTGGACGCCCCCTACCTGCACTCCACCCGGCGCGAGGTGGCCACCGTCGCGCGGGCCGGCGGATTCGCCGAGGAGCACTCGCACGCGACCGGTCACCTGCTGCTGCCGGCCGACCCCGGCCTGCTGGCCGGGACCGGTCCGCTGGTCCTGGTGGACGACGAACTGTCCACCGGGCGAACGGTGTTGAACACCATCACCGAGCTGCACCGGCAGTACCCGCGGCAACGGTACGTGCTCGCCTCGCTGGTGGACCTGCGCGGTCCGCAGGACCGGGCGCGGCTGGTCGAGTTCGCGGCCGAACTGGGCGCGGAGGTCGAGGCGGTGGCGCTGGCCGAGGGGCTGGTGCGGCTGCCGCCGGGCACGCTGGAGCGGGCGCAGCGGCTGGTCGCCGCCACGGCCGCGGCGACCGTGACCGCCGCCCCCGTCGCCGTGGTGCGGGGTCTGGGCGGTGGGCTGGTGCGGGCCGAGCTGGACTGGCCGGCGGGGCTCCCGGACGGCGGGCGGCACGGGTTCCACCCCGCGCAGCGCGTCCGGCTGGAGGGCACCCTGGACGCGCTGGGTCAGCGCCTGGCCGGCGCCCTGCGGGGTGGTGAGCGGCGGGTGCTGGTGCTGGGCTTCGAGGAGCTGATGTACGTGCCGCTGCGGCTGGCCGGCGCGCTGGCCGAGCGGCTGGGAGCGGCGGTGGACGTCCGCTACTCCACCACCACCCGCTCGCCCGTTCTCGCGGTGGACGACCCCGGCTACGCGATCCGCACCCGGCTGGCCTTCCCCGCCCACGACGACCCGCGCGACGGCGGTTCCCCGACCCGTTACGCCTACAACGTGGCGCCGGGCACCGATCCGTCCCGGCGGTTCGACGCGATCGTGCTGCTGGTCGACACGCCGGCCGACACGCCCGAGCTGCACGCCCCGGACGGCCTGCTGGCGCGGCTGCGGGAGGTGACCGACCTGGTGGTGCTGGGTGTGGTGCCCTCGTACTCGCCCCCGCCCCCGCCCTCGCCGGAGCTCGCGGGGACCCCCCGTACGGACGACAGTCGGAACCCTGGAAGCAGCGTGTCCGTTTGATCACTCGACCCGCCACCGCGCCCGCGCCCGTTCCCGGGCCACCTCTGCCGCCGCCCGCTCCGACTCACCTTTCCCGACTCCTGCCGAGTGCCCCCTCGAAGGCGAGCCTGCCGATGCCCACGACCCACTCCCTGCCGACGCACCCCCGGGCGGGAGACACCCCGCCGGGCGACTCCACCGCCGCGCGCCCCCGCCCGCCCGGCGCCCGGCCGACGCTGCCGCGGCCGCTGCACGGCCCCTCCTTCTCCTCGTACGACGCCCAGGAGGTCGGCTGGCTGCTGACCGACCTCTCCCAGGTCGCCCTGGAGGCGCCCACCGAGGAGCGCGAGGAGGCCGTCCAGTCCGGCGGCGCGCACTACGCCGAGTCGCTGCCGGTCGAGTACCAGCCGAGCCCCGAGTACCAGGAGCTGTTCCACCAGGCGCTGCGCGGTTCGGCGCACCGGATCGCGCTGGCGGTCGGCACGGTCGCCGAGGCGCTGCTGCGCGAGCGCGGTGGCGCCGATGCCACCGGCGCGCCGGGCAGCGGCCTGGTGCTCGCCTCGCTGGCCCGGGCCGGCACTCCCGTCGGCATCCTGATCCGGCGCTGGCTGGCCGCCGTGCACCGGATCGAGGTGCCGCACTACGCCGTCTCGATCGTCCGGGGCCGCGGCATCGACCCCGTCGCGCTGCGGTACCTGGCCGCCCACCACGATCCGGCCGGCGTGGTCTTCGTCGACGGCTGGACCGGGAAGGGCGCGATCACCCGCGAGCTGGCCGCCGCGCTGGCCGACACCCCGTTCGACCCCGAACTCGCGGTGCTCGCGGACCCGGGCCGCTGCGTGCGGACGTACGGGACCCGCGACGACTTCCTGATCCCGTCGGCGTGCCTCAACTCCACCGTCTCCGGGCTGGTCTCGCGCACCGTGCTGCGCGACGACCTGATCGGCCCCGACGACTTCCACGGCGCCAAGCACTACGCGGAGCTCGCCGGCGCCGACGTCTCCCAGGCCTTCCTGGACACCGTCACCGACCACTTCCCCGCCGTCCGGCAGGAGGCCGTCGCCGCCGCCCTGCTGCTCGCCGCCGAGGACCGCACCCCGACCTGGGAGGGCTGGGCGGCGGTCGAGCGGATCAGCGCCGAGTACGGCATCAACAACGTCAACCTGGTCAAGCCCGGCGTGGGCGAGACCACCCGGGTGATGCTGCGCCGCGTGCCCTGGCGGGTGCTGGCCCGGCGCGGGGCCGGCAGCGACCTCGACCACGTCCGGCTGCTCGCCGCCCAGCGCGGCGTACCGGTGGAGGAGGTGGACGACCTGCCGTACTCGTGCGTCGGTCTGATCCACCCGCAGTACAACCGTGGCGCGACCGACGAGCAGGGGCAGGCAGTGACATGACGGACCGTCAGGAACGTTCCGAGGCCACGGCGGGCACCCCGGCGGGTGGGCCGTACGTGGTGGCCAGCGACCTCGACCGCACGCTGATCTACTCCGGGCGGGCGCTGGCGCTCTCCGGACCGGACCGGCTGGCCCCCCGGCTGCTGTCGGTGGAGTTCCACGACGGCAAGCCGCTGTCGTTCGTCACCGAGCGGGCCGCCCGGATGCTCGCGGAGCTGGCCGCCGAGACCACCCTGGTCCCGGTCACCACCCGCACGCGCAGCCAGTACGAACGCGTCAACCTGCCTGGCCCGGTGGATGGTTGGCGCCCGCCGTTCGCCATCTGCGCGAACGGCGGCCGATTGCTGGTGGACGGCGCGGTGGACCGTGAGTGGGACGCCGCGGTGGCCGCCCGGCTGGCCGGGAGCGGCGCGGCGCTGGCCGAGGTGGTCGAGCACCTGGCGCTGAGCGCCGACCCCGAGTGGACCCACAAGCGCCGGGTCGCGGAGGACCTGTTCACCTACCTGGTGGTCGAGCGCGCGCTGCTGCCCGAGGGGTGGCTCGAGGAGCTGACCGGCTGGTGCGCCGAGCGCGGCTGGACCGTCTCGCTGCAGGGCCGCAAGGTCTACGCCGTCCCCGCGACGCTGACCAAGAGCGCCGCGCTGGCGGAGGTGGTCGGGCGGGTCGGCGGTGCGCCCACCGTCCTGGCCGCCGGGGACTCGCTGCTCGACGCCGACCTGCTGCTCGCCGCGGACGAGGCGTGGCGCCCCGGACACGGCGAACTCGCCGACCAGGGCTGGACCGGCCCGAAGGTGACCGGCCTGGTGCAGAGCGGTGTGCTGGCGGGCGAGGAGATCGTGCGGGCGCTGCTCGGCCGCGTGCGCGAGGGGTGAGGGGCCGGGTCGTCCCGGGCCTCACCCCTCACCACTCCCTTGCTCGGCCCTCAGCCGCAGCAGCCGCCCCCGCAGCAGCCCCCGCCGGCCTAGGCGGGGGCCTGCGGGGCGGACCCGGATCCGGCGCCGGTGACGGCGACCGTGGAGAGCAGCTTCACGGTGTCCTCGTGGCCCTGCGGGCAGACGGCGGGGTCGTTGGCCTGCGCCATGGTGCGGCGGAGTTCGAACGTGGCGCCGCAGGAACGGCAGCGGAAGTCGTAGCGTGGCATGCCCGCAGCGTACCCAGTTCCGGCGCGCTCGGTGCCGCGTCGTCGTCGGTGCTCCCGTGCGGTCAGTGCGGCGCGCCGGTGCCGCGGATCATCGCGACCACCTGGCCGGCCGTCTCGCGAACCGCGTCCAGCTCGGTCAGGAAGTGCCAGAAGTCCGGGTGCCGCCCTGCCGACTCCAGCCCCGCCACCGCCCGGTCGAGCCGGCCGACCGCCGCGTCCAGCGGTCCCGCGTGGCGCGGGTCCGGCGCCTGACGGCCCGCCATCGCCAGCCGCTGCGCGTCGCGCAGCGCGAACCGGGCGCGCTGCACCTCGGCCTGCGGGTCGCGCTCCACCTCGGTCAGCCGCCGCAGCCGGTCGGTCACCGCCGCGATCGAACCGTCCGCCGTCTCCAGCAGCGCGCGGACCGTTCCGATCGCCGCCGTGGCGTCCGCCCAGCGCTGCGCGTCCCGGGCCGCGGCCGCCTCCGCCAGCTTGCCCTGCGCCGTCCGGACGGCCTCCGCCGCCTGCTGCGGCACCCGCTGCAGGTCCTGCCAGCAGGCCGTCGTGAACCGCCGCCGCAACTCGCTCAGGGCGGGGTCGACCGTGCCGGCCTTCGTCTCCAGCGCCTGGATCCGGGTGCGCAGGCTGGCCACCCGGCGGTCGATCTCGCGCGCCCGCTCCGGCCGCTGCTCGGCGTCGGCCCGGATCGCCTCGGCCCGGCGCGCCACGTCCTCGGCCCGCTGCAGCGTGGCCGCCACCCCGTGCCGGCTCGCGCCCTCGTTCAGCCGGGTCAGCTCCGGCGCGAGCTCGACCAGCCGGCCCGCCAGGTCGTCCGCGGCCAGCCCCGCCGACCGCACCGCGTCCAGCGCCGTACTGGCCGCGAGCAGCGCCCGCTTCGCCTGCTCGACCGCCGGCGTCACCCGGATCAGCTGCCCCTCCGCGTACTGCAGCAGCGGCTGCAGCCGGCCGAGGAAGGTGTTCAGCTCGGCCTGCTTCGCCGCGAGCTCGCGCGCCGCCTGCTCCAGCCGCTGCCGGGCCTGCGCGGCGGCGCCCGGCGGCAGCTCGGCGGCCTCCAGGTCGACGGCGTCCAGCGCGTCCAGGTACGCCATGTTCACCTGGTTGATCCGCGCGGACAGGTCCTGGAACTCGGCCACCGCCTGACGCACCGAGGCACCGTCCTCCGCGGCCCGCACCGTCTCGACCGCGATCTCCACCTCCCGCTGGGCGGAGTCCAGTTCGTAGAACGCCTGCTGCGCGGCGTCCCGCGCGGCCACCGCGTCGGCCAGCTTCGCGTCCGTCCCGCGCCGCCACCACCGCGCGCGCCCCGGCCGCCGCCACCGGCAGCAGCACCAGCTCAGCCGCCAGCCGCGCCGCGACCCGCGCCCCGTACCCCCGCGTGCTACCCGCCGTCACCAGTGCTCCCTGTTTCCCGCTAGCCGCAGCCGATCCGGCCCCCATTGTCCCCGATCACCCCCACCCGGCCCCAGCCTCCCCCCACCCCTCCGCCCCGCCCCCGCCCGCCCTGCGCCGACCCGCACCCCGGACCAGGTACTCTTACCCTTCACCGCATGACCCCCACCCGGGACCCCCATGCGGCGGGGGCGCGTAGCTCAGTGGTAGAGCGCTGCTCTTACAAAGCAGATGTCGGCGGTTCGAAACCGTCCGCGCCCACCAGGGACGACCGGTGGTCGTCAGCACGAAGGGCCAGTTCGGAGGCATGATCCTCACGAACTGGCCCTTCGTCGTTGTCTAGTCCGGTGGAGCGGTCAGCTGGGCTGTGCCATCCCCGTGCCAGATTCTGGGAGATCATCTCTCCCAAGGGCCCGGCGAACCGCCTCGCCCATCCGGTCGGCGATGGCCCGGTCCCGGTCGCTGGTCATGTGCTGGTAGATCAACGCGGCCCGGGTGCTGCTGTGGCCCATCCGGGTCATCAGCTCGCGGGTGCTGGCGCCGTTCTGCGACGCCAAGGTGTTGCCCGTGTGGCGGAGGTCGTGGAAGTGGGCGTTCGGGCTCACGCCGGCCTTGGTGCGGGCGGCGATCCAGTCGTCCCGGAAGTTGCTGCGGCGGAGCTGTCCGCCGCGGGGACCGATGAACACGTGCCCGTCCGGGCCGGGGCCGGCGAACCGCTCGAGGTGGTGCCTCAGGTCGCCGACGATCTCGGCAGGGAAGGCCACCGGGCGGAAGCCGGCGCGGCTCTTGGGTGCCTTGTCGATGAGCCTGCCAGTGTTCAGTTCGGCCTGATTCCGCTGCACCCGGACCAGGCGGCTCTCCAGGTCGACGTCACGCCGCCGCAGGGCGGCCAGCTCGCCGAAGCGGAGGGTGGTGAAGGCGGTCAGCAGGACCAGCGCCCGCCACCGGGGGCCGATCGCGTCCGCCACGGCGAACACCTCGGTCACGGACAGGACCGGCCGTTCCGGGACGTCGTAGGTGTCGGCACCCTTGATCCGGCAGGGGTTGCGCTGGATCAGCTCGTCATCGACGGCGGTGTTCATGATGGCGCGCAGGAGCTGGTACGCCTTGACGACGGACGGTTCGCCTCCACCATCCGTCAGCAGTCCGGAGCGCCAAGAGCGGACGCGCGCGGGGGTGATCTCGGCGAGGGTACGGTGGCCGAGACCGGGACGGATGTACTGCCGGAGTGTGATGGCGTACCGCTCGCGGGTGCTCTCCTCCAGCTTGCGGTCACGCAGCCAAGTCGTGGCGAATTCACCGAAGTTCAGCTTCCCGGCGTCGGGGTCGGTCCACCTGTCCCGCTTGATGTCCGCCTCGATCAGGGTGAGCGCGACATCGGCATCCGTCTTGGTGGCATACGTCTCCTCACCGGGGCGCATGAGCCCTGTCACGGGATCCGGGTAGCGAATCTGCCAACGTCCGGAACGGAGTTGGCGGACCGAGCCGAACCGCCGGCGATTGCCCTTGCTGTTGGCCATCAGGCGGCCCTCCGCAGTGCGGCACGGCGGGCGACCACCGGTTGCACGGTGTTCGACGCCATGAAGTCGGCGAGGACGGTGGGAGCGATGCGGATGTGGCGGCCGACCTTGATGAACGCGATGCGGCGTTCGGCGACCAGGCGGCGGGGAAACCGCTCGGTGGTGCCGAGGATGGCAGCTACCTCGGCGATGGTGAGGAGGTGGTCAGGCAGAGGCATGGGTGGTGGGTTCTCCTTCCGATCCTGGTGCGGGGGTGAGTGCTTCGACGAGCCAGCGTTCGCCGGGGGTGAGGCCGACGCCGGCGAAGGTCCAGTGGGCGAGGACGAGGGTGGTCGGTTCCTCGGTCGTCTCGGCCGTGGTGTCGGGGCTGTGGTGCTGTTGGGCTTGGGTGCGGCGCCAGGCGGCGCGGGCTTCGCGGAGGGCGCCGAGGGTGGTGGAGTAGCGGCGGGTCTTGGTGGAGAAGTGGCCGCGGAAACCGAGCATGTGGGCCCAGGCCCGGAGGCGGAGCTCTTCGAGTTGGGGGAGGGCGCCGAGGGTCCAGCAGGTGCGGATGAGGCGGCGCGCGTGTTCGGGGATGTCGAGGTGGGCGAGTTCGGCGAGGAGCTTGACGGGGCGGTCCAGGGTGCCGGTGGCGGTCTCGGCGCCTTTGGTGGCGTACTTGGCGATGTAGGCGGCGACGGCGCGTTCCGTGATCTGGACGGGCCCGGTGAAGTCGGCGCTCTTGATGGGGCGGATGTCGAGTTGGCGGCCGAAGGCGAAGCGGTGTTCGCGGTCGTTGAGGAGCGGGCCGGGGATGTCGGTGCGGCGGGCGGCGGTGTGGATGGCGTCGGTGAGGAGTTCGGTGCTGGCCCAGGCGGGTGGTGGGGTGTGGCCGCCGTCGGGTCCGTCGAGGCGGATGACGGCGTGGAAGTGGATGGCGCCGCGTTTCTGGTACTCGGCGACCTTGCCGAAGGAGATGCGGGCGAAGTCGGCGAATTCGCGTTGGGTGAGGCCGGCGCGTTTGGCGATCTCGCGGCGTAGGTGGATGGAGAAGCGGGCCCAGAGCTTGCCGGCGTGGGCGTTCCACAGGACGGCGGCTTCGTAGTCGTAGGTGGTGGGGTTGAGGGGGGTGCCGAGTTGGGGGTCGTCGGTGGGGTGGGTGGTGCCGCAGCGGCAGCGGCCGGTGGTGGGGCGGTTGTGGACGGGGCCGAAGCTGGGGGCGGTGAAGGTGGCGAAGACGCGGGGGTGGGTGGCGACGGTGGTGGGGGTGCCTTTGCCTCCGGTGAGGCCGGCGGTGATGAGGTGGTAGGTGTCGCGGCGGTAGGTCTCGGCGCAGGTGGGGCAGCGGGTGGTGCGGCGGTTGTTGCAGCGCACGAGGAGGTGGCCGGCGGCGAGTTGGGTGGAGTCGAGGTGGTGGAGGACTTCGCCGGTGGTGGTGTGGACTTCGGTGCGGTGGCCGTCGAGGCGGATGGGTCGGCCGCAGCCGCCGAGTCCGGCGAGTTGGCGCATGAGGGCGGGCATGGTGCCGAGTTGGGCCATGGCGGTGAGGTCGGCGATGGGGGGTGCGGTGGTGGCGGGCATCAGGCGGCCACCCCCAGGACGGCGATCGCGGGCTCCAGGACGCGGGTCAGGACGGCGGAGGCGAGGGCCGGCGGGACGGCGTTGCCGATCTGTTCGAACTGCTTGGTGCGTGAGCCCTGCCACGGGTAGTCGGCGGGGAAGTCCTGTAACACGGAGGCTTCCTGGACCGACAGCCGGCGGATGTGGGTGCCGTTGTCGTCCAGCCACGCGACGTCGTTGAGGGAGTGTCCGAACAGGAGGGTGGGGGCTGGTGCGTCCAGGGGGCGTCGGGTGGCGGAGGGTCGGTTGCCGACGCGCAGGGTCCAGGAGCGGGCCCGACCGGTGAGTGTCCAGGAGGGGCCGGTGGTGGCGAAGTGGTTGCCGCCGGTGTGGTGTTCACCGCGGGTGACGACGTCGGCGGTGGGCAGTGCGAGGGTGTCGGCCATGGTCACCCAGGCGGCGCGGCCGGGGCCGAACAGCGTCTCGGGTTCGGGTGTCTTGGCGTGGGTTGGCTCGGGTGGTGTGACGTTGCGGGTGGTGGAGGCGAGGAGGAAGGCTCGGCGGCGGGTTTGGGGTACGCCGTGGTCGGCGGCGTTGAGGATCCCGACCCAGGTGGAGTAGCCGGCGGTGCGCAGGATGCGGGCGGTGTGGGCGAAGAGGGGTTCCACGGCGGGGACTTCCTCCAGGGCGATCCAGTCGGGGCGGGTGTCGAGGGCGTAGCGCAGCGGCTCCACGACCAGGAGCGATCGCGGGTCGGTGCAGGCGGCGCGCAGGGCGGCACGGGTGTCGTGGCCGGCGGCGATGTCGTCGAGGGCTTGGTGGCACAGGGCGATGTCGTCGGTCCCGGTCTGGAGTCCGGCGGTGCTGAACGTCTGGCAGGGCGGGGAGCCGATCAGGCCGGAGATCCGCCCGACCAGTGGAGCGGTGGGGTACTGGGCGACGTCGGTGCGGATGGTGCGGTGGCCGGCGGCGGTGCGGGTGGCGCAGGCGGCGGGGTCGAGTTCGATGCCGATGTCGGTGTGGCCGAGGCGGCGCAGTCCCTGTGACCAGCCGCCGGGGCCGGCGAAGAGGTCGATGATGTGGCGGTGCACGGCGGTTCTCCCTCCAGGGCGGGCCCCGGGACCGGTGGCGTCACGGTCTCCGGGGCCCGGAGCGGTCAGGGTTGGTCGGCGCTGGGCTTGGTGTGCTGGTCGATCCACTGCTCGGCGCAGACCTTGTGGACGGGCTTGTCACGGTCGGAGCGCAGGTTGGTGGGCTTGTCGCAGACGCCGCAGGGCTCGGGGCGGGGTGACCAGTGCTTGGAGTCGCGCCAGTCGAGGAGGGCCACGGGATCAGGCGGTCTTCGCGGCGGTGAGGGGCCGGGCGCCGGTGCCGTGGCAGGTGAGGCAGGCGACGGTGATGGTCTGGCGGGTGCCGTCGGCGAGGGTGAGGCCGGTGGCGATGGCGGCGGAGGCGAAGCCGGCGCAGTCGGTGCAGCGGTGGGCGTGGGTGTGGTGGTGCTGGGGCATGATGAAGGTCTCCTTCTGGTCGTGGTCTTGTGCTGCGGCTGGCAGGGGGTTGCGGTCTCCGGGGCGGTGGGATGCTTGGCGGCTTTTGCCGCCCCGGAGGCTCGGATTGGTGCAGGTCAGCGGCGGCGCGTGGTGCGGCCGGGCTTGTGGGCGTACATGTCGCGGTCGGCGGCGGAGAGCGCTTCGGTGAGCAGGAGCGCGGCCGGGTGCGAGGCGCCGATGGTGGCCGAGACGTTCAGGACCATGCCGGCGTAGGTGACGGGCTGGGCGAGGTCTTCGCGAAGGTGGGGCAGCCGTCCGGTGTGGTCGAGGACGACGACGGCGAACTCGTCCCCACCGAGCCGGGCGGCCAGGCCGGCGGTGCCGCACCAGGTGGTGAGCCGCCGCGCGGTGGCGGTCAGGACCGCGTCGCCGGCCGGGTGCCCGTGGGTGTCGTTGATCGACTTGAAGTCGTCCAGGTCGATCAGCAGGACGGTCACGCGGCCGGGGTTGTGGCGGATCAGGCGTTCGGCGCGGGTGGTGAAGCCGTCGCGGGTGAGCAGACCGGTGAGCGGGTCGCGGCGGGCGGTGGCCAGGCGACGGGTCAGCCACAGGCCGTGGGTGGCCCAGCCGAGCAGGGGAGCGGCGGCGGTCAGGGCCGGCGCGAGGGTGGCGGTCACTTGCGCCCCCACTTGCGGCCGGGGCGCTGCGGCTGGGCGGTGTGGGTGGCGGCGTTGGCGGACGCGTCCTGGTACGCCTGCCGGTAGTGCGGGAGGCTGCCGGTCAGCGCGCTGCCGGGAGTGGCGGCGATCTCGCCGATCTTGCGGGCGAGTCCATCCGCGCGGTGCTGCTCTTCGGCGGCGAACGCCTCACAGGGCTGCTGCTGGTTCCTGCGAAACACGGACATGGCGGGTCTGCTCCTTCGGGCTTGGCGGAGGGTTGCGGGGGTGCGGGGCGGTGGGATGCTTGGCGGCTTTGGTCGCCCCGGGTGCGGGTCAGAAGCCCAGGCGCAGGGCGCGGGCGGCGGCGCGGTCGAGCAGGTGGTGAATGTCGGCCTGCCGGGTGGTGGGCTGGTCGTTGTACTCGTCGGGGGAGGTGACGGGTCGTCCGGTGGCGTGGAGGATCTCCATCACCTGCCAGCGGGCGTTCTGCACGGTGGTGGGGGTGCCATAGCCGTGGGCGAGGACGGCGGCCTGCGCGCCGAGGAGGCAGACGCGGCCGGCGGTGTCCCACATCGCGCCTTGCAGCCAGCCGTGGTGGTGGAGGTAGCGGGAGGTGAGCCGCAGGTGGTCGGCGGCGGTGACGGGCACGGGGTGGGCGGGGCGGCGGGCGATCCGCTCCAGCAGGGTGAGGGTGGGCGGCGGGAAGCCGGTGTTCCAGGTCTGCACGGTGCTGCCGAGCGGGCAGACGTACGGGAGGGCGGCGCGGCTCTGGGCGGGGGCGGGGAGGGTGGCCAGGTATGCCTCGATCTCGGCGACCAGGCCGGAGGCGTCGATGGTCAGCAGCGGCGGCAGCTGCCCGGGGTGCAGGGTGGTGGGCATGGCGGGGTGTCCTCTCACTTCTGGGTGTGGTTGACCATGTCGACGCCGGACTTGGTGGTGCCGTCGATGGCGGGGGCGATGAAGGTGCCGGCGAGGTAGAAGCCGAAGAGCGCGATCAGCGCGGCGACCCACAGGCGGATGCCGAGGAACTTGACGGCGGCGGTGGTGCCGATCCCCAGGACGAGGACCAGGGGCAGGGTGATGGTCACGGCGGGGCTCCTCAGCGGATCGGGCAGTGGTGGGTGGTGGCGGCGATCTCGGCGGCGGGGCGGGAGTTGTAGTCGGCGGAGAAGCCGCAACGCGGGGCGGTGCAGGCGGCGGTGTGCTTCTCGCGGCCACGGGCGTCGTAGTAGGTGGCGACCTGGACGGGGCCGATGCGGATCACGTTGCGCGGGCGGATCGGGCGCGGCATGAACTAGTGCTCCTGTCAGGTGAGTTGGGCGGCGATGGCGTCGGCGAAGTGCGCGGGGACGCCGAGGCGCAGGCGCAGGGTGTCGGTGTCGATCGGGGTGCCGGTGCGGGCGTGGTGGTCGTCGGCGACCTTGCGGGCGTGGTCGACCAGCGCGGCGGGG
Organism: Kitasatospora nipponensis; assembly: GCF_039528135.1. Taxonomy (NCBI): domain Bacteria; kingdom Bacillati; phylum Actinomycetota; class Actinomycetes; order Kitasatosporales; family Streptomycetaceae; genus Kitasatospora; species Kitasatospora nipponensis. The sequence goes on from NZ_BAAALF010000159.1 coordinate 14,671, forward strand.
ACGGCGACCGTCGGCGCGGCCGGCACGGGAGCGGGATCAGGCGCCGCGGGCGCGGGCGCGGCGGGCAGGGCGGGGAGCGGTTCGGGGAGCGGGAGCGGATCCGGCCCGGGTTCGTCCGGCGCGAAGGTCGGCGCTGATTCGGCTTCGTAGAGCGGCAGTTCGGGCTCAGGGCCGGTGTCGGGGGTGGGGGTATTGGTGTGGGCGAGGAGGGTGCCACCGAAGAAGGCGAGGGCGGGCCAGCCGGCGACCAGGATGCGCAGCCACGCGGGGACGTGCCTCAGGTCGAGGAGTCCGGCGGTGGCGACGTTCGCCCCCAGGGATGCGGCCAGTGCGATCAGGAACCAGGTCCATGCGGCGCGTGCCGGTTGGGAGTTGGCGCGCAGGACGCGCATGCGGTGCCAGGCGGCGACGAGCAGCAGGTCGACGGAGATGGGGTAGGCCCAGGCCTTCCAGCCGTTCTGGTTGGCGGCTTGGGCGATGTCGTGGAGGTGGGCGAAGGACAGGGCGCCGGCGATGGCGGCTTGCACGAGGACGGCATCGGGGCGGGGCAAGCGCATCGGGTGGTCCTCCTTCCAGGTGGGGCCGGGGCCGGGCGGGGCTGGAGGTGGCCGGCCGCCCGGTCGCGGCAGGTGGCGGGGCTACTGGGGGGCGATGCCGGAGCCGAGGCAGGTCGGGCACAGGACCTCGACTTCGCCGGCGGGTCGGGCCTTCTTGCCGCGTCCGGCGAGGTGGGTCTCACTCACCCAGCCCTCGCCCGCGCATCCCGAACAGGGCACGGGGGCGGGGGCGGGCTTGGCGGCGGTGCGTCGGGAGGCCATCGGGATCACTCCGCCGGGGTGGTGTCGGTGTTCGCGGCGGCGAAAAGCTCCAACGCGGCCAGGAAGCCGGCGGCGTTCTCGGCCAGGGCCCGGGCGCACTCCAGCTGCTCGGCGATCGGCACGTCCCTGTGCGAGGCCAGCGCCAGGCTGCAGTCCGCACCGTTCAAGGTCAGGATCGGGGTGCGCTGGGTGCCGTACTGGCACAGGTGGAACCAGGTCTTGCCGTCGACGTGGAACGAGACGGATGCGGACATCGGGCGGTCCTCTCGGATCATGTTCGGGCATGGCGGGGGTAGGGACTTGGCGCGGAGACGGCCGCGCCGACCGGAGTGGGGAGAGGTCAGCGCTTGTGGCGCTCGTCGGCGATCCGTCCGGACTTGGCCAGGGCCTCCCACATCGCGCCGTCGGCCTTCTCCAGCTCGATGTGGCTGTTGACGATGTCGAGGCAGGTGCCGTGGTCGGCGGCACGGGCAGCGGCCGAGAAGGCCTCCTGGCGGGCCTGGTGGAGTTCGCGGTAGTGGTCGTGTGCGGCCTGGTATCGCTGTTCCACCTGGTGCTGGTACGGGGTGTCGCTCTGGTTCGACTTGCGGTTGAACAGGCCCATGTCGGGGGCTCCCTCGGTTTCGGGCGTGGCGGGGTAGGGACGTGGCGCGAAGGAGGCCGCGCCGGGCCGGATCAGGGGTGGGTCAGCTGGTCGCCGGGAAGGGCTTGACCAGCGGCACCGCGTCGGACGCCGCGGGGGCGGGCGGGACGTGCGGGCGGAAGCGGGCCAGCGCGGGCAGGTCGGGCACGAGGTGCGCGCTGTCGCGGCAGGTGCGGGCGGCGTCGGCGAGGGACAGGTGCGGGGTGCGGATGCGGCACCAGCCGCCGGAGGAGTCGCCCGCGACCGCGACGCCGGGCATCTCGGGCGGGATCGAGGTAGCGGCCATGACCGCTTCGGGGGAGATGTCGGCCAGGCCCATCTCTGCGGTGGGGCGGTCATTCACGCGGTGCACGACGCGGCCCGACAGCTGAGCGCGGAGCATCGTGGCGCCCTTGCCCAGCTCGGAGCCGAACCGCTGACCGCAGATCTCCAGGTAGATCCCCGCCGCGCGGCCCAGCTGCGCGAGCCGGATCAACTGGGTGACCATCACGTCCCGTCGCTTCTCGTCCTTCGAGGTGGCCACCAGGAACAGCTCCGCGACCTCGTCCACCAGCAGGACGATCGGCACCGGTCGCAGCTTGGCTGGCAGGCCCCAGATGTCCGAGGTGATCTCCTCGTCCGCAATGCTGGCGCCGATGCCCTGCTGATGACGGATCAGGTCGTAGCGCCCTTCCATGTCCTCGACTAGGACATCCAGCAGCTCGACTGCCTGGTCCGGGTCGATGGCCAGCGCCGACAGCCGCGGGGCGAACGGTGCCAGCTCCACGCCGCGCTTGCAGTCGATCCCCACCAGCGCCACGGTCAGCGGAGCCAGGCCCTTGACCAGGTTGCGGATGTAGACGGACTTGCCGGACTGCGTCGCGCCCAGCGTCATGGCGTGCGGGATCGGCCGGTAGTCCCGCACGTACGCGGTGCCGTCCTCCCGCAGCGCCACCGGCACCACCATCGGACCGGACGGCGCCCGGCGCGGCATGCGGACCTTGCGCAGCACGTCGAAGCCGGTCATCCGCAGCTCGACCACACCAGGCTTGACCACCGACACGTGGACGGAGTGGACGCCCCAGGCGTGCCGCAGACGCTCCGCCGAAGCGGACACGTCCGCCGGTTCCTGGCCAGGTGCCAGCCGAAGCCGCACCCGCAGACCGGTCGTGGTCGGGCGGATCCGCTTGATCTTCGGCGGGACGGGGCGGATCTCCCGGCGCGAGGTGGCCCGGGTGAACAGGATCCGCAGCCGAGACGGCGCGACGGTGAGCCCGCAGGCGTCCATCGTGCTCGCATACGTGGCGCGGAAGCGGACCGCCGCGACCGGCAGACCGATCGCCGACCAGTACACCGCCGGCGCCTTGACCCGGGCGTACGCCGCACCGCCACCGAAGGCAGCCAGCGGGACGCCGAGTTCCGTCAGCGTCATGACCCCCGACATTGCCCTCAGCCCTTCACGCCGGCCGGGACGATGGACGTGATCGCAACGGCGCGGAACGAGATCCCGTGCCGCTTCTGGCCGTTGAACTCGTTCTCCCAGTCCCGGGCCTTGAGCCCGGTCACCGTCACCGGCATCCCCACCGCCAGACCCTCACTGATCCCGGTCTCCGGGACCGCGACGGTGTAGAGGTTCGCCTCACCCTCGTCCGCGATGGTCAGACCCACGGTGTACATCCGCGCGCCGGTCTCGCGGTCAACGGCGATCTCACCCGTCTGCTTGTTCACCAGCTTCGGCGCCGGCGGAACGACCACGAACACGAACGCGGTCGACGTATCGATCTTGAAGGTAGCCACGAGGGCAACTCCTCTAAAGGAGGTCTCCTCCTGCACTCATGTACAGGAGCTGATGGATAGAAGAGTGCCCGACTCCTGTACATGAGTCAACCCGCCGCGGGAGGGGAATCTGCGGCGGGCTGAGGGGTTTGACCTTCAGTCAGTCCTTTGCTGCGAAGCGGTAGTCGAGAACGAACTGGTCAGCGGCCATGATCGTGTCACAGACCTCCACGACCCGGCCGGCTTCAGTGATGGCGTCCCGAACCAGATGGATCACCGGCGAGCCAGGGCTCAGCGCGAGGGCGGCAGTCTCGGCCTTCGTGGCGAGTCGGGCCCGCACAGTCTCGGTGAACTCAGCGAGAACGTGGTTCCGCTCTTCCAAACGGGCGTAGATACCCCCGCCACCAGGGTTCTCGGCGAACATCTCCGGAATGTCCTTGATCACGTCCCATGGCAGGTAGGACGTCGCCTCCTCGGTGGGCGTGCCATCCCGGAAGTAGCGCCGCTTGCGCGCCAGCACCTTGGCGCCAGCCGGGACATTCAGTCGCTCTGCGATCTCGGCCGGCGCGTCGACTGGGCCAACGAAGAGCACGTTGACCGAGGGGACGCCGCCTGACTGCTCCGCTTCGGCCAGGTAGGCGGCCTTGCCCGCCAGGCGGTGAGCACGTCGGAATCGATCGGATGACTTTCGTTGAACCGGCGGACGCGAGCGGACGTAGGATCCGCGACCATGATGGGTCTCGATGAGCTGCGTAGTCCGCAGCTCGGCCACAGCCTTTCGCACTGTGCCGGAGGCAACCCCGTAGCGCTCCATCAGCTCAGCTTCACTGGGCACCGCATCACCCGGGGCCAAGGCGCCGGACTTGATCTGAGCGGCGAGGTCATCTGCGATCTGCAGATATTTCGCCTTGGCCGTCGAGGCCAGGCCACTGCTGTCCATGTGTGTGTTCTGCTTCCTTTGATGGAGCAGGCCACCGTCGGAACCACACCAGAACGCGCATGCTCAAGATGGTGCACTACTCTCCTGTACATGAGTACCAGCGCCCAGGAGAAGTCGTCAACGCCTCTCCATTCCGTGTCCGTGGCCGGCGCCGTCATCCGTGGTGACGGTCGACTCTTGGTGATCAAGCGCGCTGACAACGGAACGTGGGAGCCGCCTGGCGGAGTGCTGGAACTCTCGGAGACGGTCGAGGACGGTGTGCGCCGCGAGGTCTACGAGGAGACAGGCATCAAGGTCTCGGTGGAACGGCTCACCGGCGTGTACAAGAACGTTAGCCGCGGAGTCGTCGCCCTGGTCTTCCGCTGTCGTCCCGAGGGTGGGCAGGAGCAGCTGTCGGACGAGTCCACCGCCGTGGCGTGGTTGACCCCGGCGGAGGTCGCCGACCGGATGGGCGAGGTCTACGCGGTGCGCCTGCTGGACGCACTCCGGGATGAGGCAGCCCCGCACATCCGGACCCACGACGGCCGGACGCTCATCGGCATGTCGCAAGCGAGCTGACCTACCGAGCCTGAGCCCTCTTGCCCTTGCCCACTTGGCTCCAGACGTAGGCGTGCCGCGCGATGGTGTAGATCCGGTCCACCTGGTTCGGGGACACCAGCGCTGGCCACGCGGGTAGGACCGAAGCGATCTGCTCGCCGGCGATGACCGCAACCGCAGGCTTTGCC
>NZ_BAAALF010000160.1:0-19373 GCF_039528135.1 Kitasatospora nipponensis
AGTCCGCGGCGGCCGCCGCGGCCGACGCCGCCACCGCCGCCCAGTCGGCCGCGCACAGCGACCAGCTCTACGCCCAGGCGCAGGGCGACGACGCGGCCGCCCACCAGTCGGCCGGCGCGGCCACCGCCGACGCGGCCGCCGCCAACAGCGCGGCCACGGCCGCGGAGAAGGACGCGGCGGGTGCCCGCCAGGCGGCCGCCACCGCCCAGACGGCGGCCGAGCAGTCCAGGCAGGCCGCCCTCGCGGCGGACGCCTCGGCCACCTCGGCCGAGAACGCCATCGCCAAGGCCTCCCAGGACGCCGCCGACGCCGCCGCGGCGGCCAACCGCACCGGCATCAAGGCCGCCGGGGACAAGGGCTGGTGCGACAGCGGCGCCGGCACGGTCTGCGCGGGATCGACCACCACGGGCCCGTCCGGTTCGGGCAACTGCGCCGACGGGTCCTGGGGCCAGTACCACTGCTCCATGAACGCGGCCATCGACCCCGACTGGCAGAACGCGCTGAACCGCGCCATGGGCGGCAAGAACTGCGTCACTCCCACGTTCGGCGACCTCGATTGCCAGCCCTCGCTCTTCCTGCAGTCCGCGGTCATCGCGGCCGCGAAGGCCGGCGTCGACCCCCGGATGGTGCTCTCCATCGCCCTGATGGAGGTCAGCGGCAAGGAGGTGCCGTACATTCGCGACTACGGTCTGGGCAGCTACCTGACCTACGAGCAGCTGGCCGCCGCGCTCTCCTCGCAGCACCAGTGGCCCGGCCACGGCGGGGACGGCACCGCCTCACTCGGCGTCACCAACATCAAGCCGGTGACCTGGGACTACCTGACGAAGGCCTACCCGGACGTGTTCGGCGGCTACCAGTGGAAGGACCTCGCCGACCACACCGACCTCGACATGCTCGCCACCTCCTACTACGTCAAGTACCTGCAGGACAACGAGGTCAAGTACGCCACCTCGTCGGCCCAGCACAACCTGACGCCGCAACAGATCACCTACGGGCTGTACAACGGCGGCATCGACCCGTCCAGCAAGTCGTACCCGGTCTACAAGGTCACGGACAACTTCGGACCGGGCGTCAGCGGCAACATCCGGGGCTGGCAGCAGTACTGGACCCAGGCCGACACCCTGATCTGCGGAAGCGGGATCCTGACCTGCACCTTCTCCTGACAGTTCCGCAGTGATCCACCCGATGGGCCGCCGGTGAACCCGGCGGCCCATCGGCCGTACAGAGTCATGGACCGGCCTGCGTCCGCCGTGACCGGTCCGCCGTCCGGGCTCCTGGCGACACACTCCGCATGCCGATGCGCCGCGCCACCACCCGCCGCCGGGACGGCCGGCCCACCACGCGCCGTCGCACGTGATCCCTGGGCCGGCCGGTCCCAAATCCCGGTGCGGGGCAGGCGGCTCGCCCCGCACAATGGCCGCCATGACATGGGACGGGTTGATCCAGCTGGGCGACGGGGACGTGTGGGCGGCGGACAGCGGGGGTGACGGGCCGCCCCTGGTGCTGCTGCACCCCGGGGTGGGCGACTCGCGGATCTGGGAGGGACTGGTGCCCGAACTGACCGCGCACCACCGGGTGATCCGCTACGACGTGCGCGGCTACGGCCGCTCGCCCCAGCCCACCACCGCCTACTCGATGCTGGCCGACCTGCACACGGTGCTGGACTGCTTCGGGCTCGACCGGGTCCACCTGGTCGGCTGCAGCATGGGCGGTGGGACGGCGCTCGGGTTCACTCTCCAGCAGCCCGGACGAGTGGCGTCGCTGGCGTTGTTGTGCCCCGGCGTGCCCGGATTCCCCTGGCCGGCGGAGCCGGAATCGGACGCCGAGTACGACCGGTTGGTGGCCGCCGACGACCTGGACGGGCTGACCGCCTTCGGCCTGCGCGAGTGGGCGGCGGCCGGCGCGGACGAGGACGCGGCCGCCCAGTTGCGCTCCGCCGCCCGGGCCTGGCCCGGCGAGGACCTCCACCAGCAGCCCGACCCGCCGCTCTACGACCGGCTCGGCGAGCTGTCCGCCGTGCCCGCAGTGGTGCTGGTCGGCGACCTCGACCGCCGCCCGGCGATCGACTGCGCCGAGCAGACCGCTGCCCGGATCGGCTGCGAACTGGTCCGGTTGCCCGGTGTCGATCACCTGCCGCCGCTGCGGGCGCCCGGTCCGGTCCTGCGCGTGATCGAGGAGGTGGCCGCCCGACAGTCGCGCGGCAGCGCCGGATCCGCGCCGCGTCGACCGTCGACACCTTGACCGGCTACCGGGCCCACGCTCCCGGCACCGGCGCGTGGGCGGCGAGGCACAGCGCCTCCCCGGATCGTCGGATGGGCCGGAGCGCGGCGAACCGCCGGGGAGGGGCTGGGTTTGTCGGCCCGACTGAGCCGCGCTTTCGGACCCTGCCGGGTGCCGGCCCCCGGGCCACGGTCGCCTCGAGGCCCCCGGGGGGCGTCGAAGGCGTGGCCCCGCGACGGGTTGTCCAGGTCGACCGTGGCGTCGTCGCAGATCACGCCGGTCACGGCAGGCGGCGCGACCCCCGCGGGGCCGTCCGCTGGGGCAAGCGGCAGGGTGGCGACAGCCGTTGGCGGCGCGTGGACGTCGCGGCTTGACACCACGGGAATGCGCAGGGCCGCTCCCACGTTCACCCCTCACGAGGCCGCACCGCCTGTGGGAGGTAGCTGTGAAGCACCGCAAGAACGGTTCCGCCACCACTGTCGCCACCACCATTGCCACGGTCGAGGCCGGGCGGTCGCGCTTTGGCGAGCTGCCCGAGCGGATCCGGCCGGAGGACACGTTCGTCTCGGTGCCGACCGCGACGGTGAGTCCCGAGCGCGACACCTTCAGCCACGAGGAGTGGCTGGCCCGGAACGTGTGGTGCGGCACCCTGCTCTGAGCGGCCCGGCCTGGTGCCAGGACCGGCCCAGGAAGGTGAACGCGTCAACCACGGCGCGTGCCCAGCGGCCGCTCAGGGCCGCAGGATGATCCGGATCGGGTTGCCCTGCTTGCTCGCCAGGCGCCGGACGGCTTCCGGCGCCTCGGAGAGCGGCAGGATCTCGCTGACGGATCGGGAGAGATCCAGGCGCCCCAGCTCCGCGAGCGTCACCAACTGCTCGACGTGCTCGGCGCGCGAACCGTAGTGGCCCAGAATCTGCTGGCCGAGGTAGCTGAACCGGATGCCGTCGGTCACGGTGATCGGCTGGTCGCTGAGTCCGACCAGCACCAGCTTGCCGTTCTCGCCCAGGCAGCGGATCGCCTGCTCGCGGACCTCCGGGACGCCGGCGAAGTCGAACGCCGTGCCCAGCCCGGTGCCGCGGGTGGCGTTCGTGACGGCCTGGTCGAACTGCTCGTCGGCGGGATCCAGCGCGATGTCCGCGCCGAAGGCCAACGCCCGCTCGCGCGCCGCCGGCAGCGGGTCCACCGCGATGAGGGGAGCCGCACCGACCAGCCGCAGCAGCTGGATCGCGTGGGCGCCCAGGCCGCCGATGCCCCAGACGCCGACGGCCCGCGCCGGCTGGGTCTGTGCGGTGGTGGTGATCGCCGCCCAGGGGGTGGAGACCGCGTCGGGGATGAAACTGGCCTGCTCGAAGGGCAGGCTGTCCGGGATCGGCACCACGGTGTCCGCCCGGGCGACCGCGTACTCCGCCCAGCCCCCGTCGTAGTCGACCCCGCGGGTGAAGACGACACCATCACGCGGCTCCCCGGCCCGCAGCAGCACGCGCTGACCGGCCGTGATGCCGCTCACCCCCTCGCCGACCTCGTCGATCGTTCCCGCGTTCTCGTGTCCCAGGGTCACCGTGTCGCCCGACAGCCGCCTCGGCGTGAGACTGCCCTCGATGAGGTGCACGTCGGACAGGCAGACCCCGGCGGCGGCGACCTTGATCCTCACCTCGCCGGGTCCCGCGTGCGGAGTCGGCACCTCCTCCATCGAGAGGACGCGCGTCCTGATGTTGAGCCGGCCTGCAAGCATCGTCGTTGCCTTTCAGTAGGAGAAGTCCCGCTCAGGCTACTGAAGATGAGCCACCGTCAAACCGACGGGGCCCGTATGGGGCTCTGACGATCCCGAGACGTCGAGAGCGGTCCAGGGAGTGTTGCGAAAGTCGATCAAGGCCGTGGGTGATCACTCGCCGCGGGGCGTGGTGATCTGACGAACAGCCAGCGGGTTCGACTGGAGCCGGTGTTGCCGCAGGGCAAGACGCCTGGGTGGCCGCCGCCGGGGACGCGGCGGCAGTGGATGGACGGCATACGGTGGCGGACCCGGACCGGGGTAGCGTGGCGCGACCTGCCGGAGCGGCATGGACCAGCGCCACCCTCCCCATCACGCTCGACGGCGTGCGCCGCACGCCGGTTGGGACGTTGCCGCCCCGGTCGCGAGGTCAGTCCGCGGCCTGGGGCCCGCCGTCCGCCGCCGTGTAGAGGCCGCGCCCGGACCGCTGCGCACGGCCGTCCCTGGCCAGGCGCTCCAGCCTGGTGCGGATCGCGTTGATGTTCCCCTCCAGGATGTCCAGGCCCAGGAGGTCGGCCACCTCACGGGCCCGCAGCGGAGCCGCCGCCTGGGAAAGCACCTCCAGAACGCTCTCCGCGTCCGCCACCTTCCGCCGGGCGCCCGTCCTCGGTGCCGGCGCCTCGACGGGGGATCCGCCGGCGACGGGCTCCGTCTCGGCCCGCGCCGCCTTCCTGACGGTGGACGTCCGCTTCGTCGCGGCCCTGCCCTCGGAGCCCTTCGCGACCGCCTTGCGCGCGGTCCTCTTCGCGACAGGCGCCGGCGCCTCCTGCTCGGGCACGGAGGCGGTCTTCTTCGCGGTGGCCTTCTTCGCCGCAACCTTCTTCGCGGTGGCCTTCTTGGCGACGGACCTCCTCCCGGCCCCGGCCGTCGCCACGGCGGGCCCGTCCTGGGCGGGCGCCGCCTCCTGCTCCGCAGGCGCAGCCGCCGCCTCGGTCTCGCTAACCGCCCCTGCTTCCTGCACCACCTCAGCCGCTGAACTCCGCGGCAACTCGGCGGCGCGCTCGGCGATCCCGTCGTCGACGGGCTTGCCCCAGGACAGCAACCGCAGCCCCTCGAGCGCCTTGGCCATGGCGTCCCGCTCGGCAGTGGCGGCAGCCACCTCCGCCTCCGCCCGGCGGAGCCGCTCCTCCACGACGGGCTGCTGCGCCTCCAGAAGGGCGATCGTCGATGCCAGACCCCTGTCCGCACCGAAGGTGCTTTCGCTTCCCACAACCACTCCTACATCGTTGCCCACCAGTTGTTGCGGTGAATCTACGGCCTACCGGCCGGCCCGCAAGGGGAATGCGCAATACCGCACCACAAGGAGTACATCCACGGGGCTCCCTGACAGGTCCGCGGGGCGCATGCGGCGAGGTCCGACGAAGACCTGCACGAACCGCGCGCGACCGCCCGGTCATCGCCCACCTGCACCGCCGGCACGGCAACGACGAACTGCTGCGCCCGTGGTGGGGGCCACTGAAGATGACCATCCTTGTGTCACGCGGGATGAGCAGGTGGGGTGACGAGGAAGCCCCGCTGGTGGGGTTCCAGCGGGGCTTTCGATCCCCGTGGTGTCCAGGGGAGGCTCACGGTGCCGCTTGACACCGTGCACGTGATCGAACTCAGCTTGAGGCGGTGAGATCCGCCTCCGAGTGCCTGCGTGCGAGGCTGCGAGCGATTCGCTCTTCGAGCCTCGTCTGACAGTTCGGCCACTCTGCTGCGGTTATCGAAAAGATCGCAGAGTCACGGAGTTGGCCGTCCTCGCCCGGCGCCCACGACCGGGACCAGTTCCGCAGCACGCCCTCGAAGCGTGCGCCCACCGCTTCGATCGCGGCCCGCGAACGGCTGTTTCGCGCGTCCGTCTTCAAGTCGACGCGTGCGACCCCCCAGTTCTCGAACGCGTGCCGGAACAACAGGTACTTGGCTTGGGTGTTCACCCCCGTGCCCTGGGCCGAAGCCGCGAGCCAGGTGAAGCCGACTTCGACCGCGCACAGGCTCTCTCCCGTCGGCCACAGCCGCGGATCCCAGTAGGCCGTGGCCCCGACCGCGCGCCCCGACGTCTGCTCGACTTGCGCGTACGGGACTAGCTTTCCGGCTGCGGCACGGGCGAGTTGCGCATCGATGTACTCTTCGATCCCGGCTGCTCTCGGCACCCAGGTGAAGCGATACGAGCTTCGGTCCTCTTCCACCGCCACGGCCAAGTCCGCCGCATGGCGGTGATCCAGTGGCTCCAGGCGCACGAGCGTGCCTTCCAGAACCGGTCCCTCAAACGTGAAACTCATCGATCACCAATCAAAGCCAGCACAGGGTGTCAGGTTGCAGGCTCGCAGCGTTTCAGAGCCATCGCGCGATGTCGCGCGAATTCGGCCTCAAGCGGCGGGCGGCGGCCAGCCCGGTGCCGGCAGCCGCCCCTGGCAGGCCGCCGCCGGTTGCCCGGTCGGCGCGGTGACCCTGGCGAAACCGGCCCCGCAGATCACGATGCCGCGCGCAGCCACCTGGTCCTTCTCGGCGTCAGCGGTACTTGCTGCGCCCGCCGCGGTTGCTGGCCGCCCGACGGGTCTTGGCCGGCCAACTGGGCCGGACGTCAGGCCGAACCGGCTGCTCCTCCGGCCCGGGGGTGCGGTCGGCCTGCTGTCGGGCGACGAACAGCGCGACCGCGACGGCCGCCGGGTCGTCGGCGACCCCGAGTTCCCGAGCCGCGACCTGGTGAACGGTGCAGCGCAGGGGGCTTGCCGGTGAGCCGTCGCTGTAAGCGAGACCCTCGGGTGGCAGGTAGATGATCCCGCAATCGATGCAGCGGAAGGCGAGGCGCATCAGCCCACCGTTCCGCGGCCGCCGCAGTGTTCGCAGGGACTGATGTAATTCTCCTGCCGTGGCACCTGGTTGCCGTTGGCATCCAGGTCGACGCTGTGGCGGACCTTCTCGGTGACGCCACGGCCGGCACATCGCGGGCACGGTTGTTGCTCACTCATCGTGCCACCTTTCGTCGCTGGAAACGGTAGCGCAGGGTGAGCTCGGCAGTTGAGCCTTCGCCGGCTCGGACTCGACGAAGCGGGGGAGGACCCCTGCGCCCAGCCGCTCAGTGAGCTTGCCAACGGCTGCCCCCGTTGGCGCGGGGGAGGACGTCAGTGCGACGCGGGCGAACTCCCGGGTGGTTGGCCGACCCCCCGCCCCGGCGGGTGGTGTCCAGGGACGGTGGGAGCTTCCCCGATCGCGGACAGTTGATCTTGCGCTGACCGCGGTTCCGTGAAACCAGGATGACCGCACCCGTCGCGATGCCGAATACTCTCACCATGCAGGCCTTCCCCATGAACCCGGACCGGCTCGAAGCGCCCGTGCAGCTCCTGGACGACGCCGGTACCACGTGGCAGCTGCGGAAGAAGCGAGTCGATCTTCGCGCTGTGCGTCGGCTGATGAAGGACCACGCCGCGACCATCGTGCTCGGAGAGAGCGGCGGGACCCGCCCCCGGCCTGTCGTCGATGGCGAGCGCCCGATGCTGTGGGACAAGGTCAAGGACGACTACAAGGGGCCTGGCGGAAGCGGGACGGCGGGACGCTACCTCGCGCACGAGTTCCGTGCGGACGCCGAGCGCCGCATGCTCTACCTCGAAGAGCACTGCTGACAGCGGGACGAGTCACCCTCGTACCAGGATCCCGATGCGGATCCGGATGCGGATGCGGATACGCCGCCATGAAGCCCGGCCGTGCATGGCTCTCGTGATCGGCGTTCCTCACCGAGTGGCCCCCGGCCCGCCCTGGTCGAGGACCCGCTCGGCAAGCAGATGCTCGCCCTGCTCACCCAGCTCACAGCCGGCCCGGACCACCACCGCTGGGACGAGCGCCCGAAGCGATGTCCTCGAACCCCGTCGATCCGCCCGGCCTCCGGCGCGCAGACTGCTCCCGCTGGTCGGCAATCCCGTTGTGGTTCAGGTGAGGCGGGTGTCGTAGGTCTGGCGGTTGGAGAGCACATCGTCCATGTGCACCTCGGCCCAGGCCTTGAGGCCCCGCATCATCTCGTACAGCGACAGGCCCAGATCGGTCAGCTCGTAGGAGACCGTGACCGGCACGGTCGGCACCACGGTGCGGGACACCAGGCCGTCGCGCTCCAGGGACCGCAGCGTCTGGGTGAGCATCTTCTGGCTGACGCCGGCCAGCAGGCGCTGCAGTTCCGAGTAGCGCATCACCCGGGGCTCGCCGTCGCAGCCGGCGCCGGGCACCTGCGCGCTGTCGCTGCCGAGCGCGGCCAGGATCAGCGCGACCCACTTGTCGGAGATCCGGTCGAGCAGCTTGCGGCTGGGACAGGCCGCCAAGAAGGCGTCGTACTCCACCTTGGCCTGCGCCCGTTGCTGGGCCGCCGTCATCGTCGCCATGGACCGTTCCTCTCACCTGCGGGTGCCCTACGAACTCGGAAGTGCCTCCTTCCCGACAGGAAGCTACGCACCAATAGTGGTGCAAGGAGCCGTCAGGCACCATCCCCTGGCTCGACACGAAAGGCACACCATGAGCACCCCCTTCGCCCCACTGCCCGGCGGCACCTGGAACCTGGGCGACCTGACCGTCTCCCGGTTCGGCTACGGCGCCATGCAGCTCGCCGGCCCCTGGGTCATGGGGCCGCCCGCCGACCGCGACGGCGCACTCGCCGTCCTGAGCGAGGCCGTCGGCCTTGGCATCACCCACATCGACACCGCCGACGCCTACGGGCCGCACATCACCAACCAGCTGATCCGCGAAGCCCTCCACCCGTACTCCGACTCGCTGCACATCGTGACCAAGGTCGGCGCGACCCGGGACCAGGAGGGCGGCTGGCCCCCGGCGCGCAAGCCCGAAGAGCTGCGCAGGGCAGTCACCGAGAACCTGGACAACCTCGGCCTCGACACGCTGGACGTGGTCAACCTCCGGCTCGGCGACGCCCAGGGCCCCGTGACCGGTTCGCTCGCCCAGGCGTTCGAAACACTGGTCGAACTCCAACAGCAGGGACTGATCCGGCACCTCGGCGTGAGCAACGCGACGACGGCACAGGTCGCCGAGGCGCGCTCGATCGCGCCGATCGTGTGCGTCCAGAACATGTACAACCTCGCCCACCGCCAGGACGACGACCTCATCGACGACCTCGCCGAACAGGACATCGCCTATGTGCCCTTCTTCCCCCTCGGCGGCTTCAGTCCGCTGCAGTCCTCCGCGCTCACGGCCGTGGCCACCCGGCTGAACGCCACGCCGATGTCGGTCGCCCTGGCCTGGCTGTTGCAGCGGTCGCCGAACATCCTGCTGATCCCCGGCACCTCGTCGGTGGCACACCTGCGCGAAAACGTCGCAGGCGCGGCACTCCAGCTCTCCGACGACGATCTCGCCGAGCTGGACAAGATCGGGCGCTGACCCCACGGCGGGCCCGGTGGTGGCCTCGCCGGCCGAGGCCCACTGCCGGCGTTCCCCACCGCCGGGGACGCCCTGCGCCACATCGGCGCCGGCCACATCGGCCAGCTGCTCCTGACGGTGCCCCAGGAGGGTGACACCACCGCCACGCTCCGCCAGGCGCCGTCCGCGACCCCCAGGGGCGGTGCCCACCTCATCACCGGTGGGCTGCGCGGCCTCGGCCTGGCCCGCTCCGTGCCGGCCGGCCCGGCACGGAGCGCGCCAAGCCCTGCTGCTCAGCAGGTCGACTACTCACCGTACTGATTGGCCTACGAAGGGTGGCGATGCCATGGCCGCGAGGTTCGAATGAGTACGGCCCGAGCGAACCGGGCCACCACAGACCGGCCGACCGTCGGTGATCGACGGGCCACCTTGAGCCGTTCGGGTCCCGGTCGGCGTGAGAGAGCAAGGAGACAGTACGTGAGAACACACGTGACAGCAGGGTTGGCCGCGACCGTGGCCCTGGTCCTCGGGTCCGCGGCGACGGCCGTCGCCGCCCCCACCGGCGAGGCCCGCGGTACGTTCGTGGGCCACCTGCACACGGTGTCGACGATCGCGTCGACCGTCCCCGCCAACGGGGACGTGAACCCGTACGGCACCGTCGTGGTCCCCGACGACAGCGGTGATCTGCGGCGAGGCGACGTTCTCGTCAGCAACTTCAACAACTCCCAGAACCTGCAGGGCACCGGCACCACCCTGGTGCAGGTCAGCCCGCGCGGTGACGTGCGGCAGTTCGCGCAGATCGACCCGGCGAACCTGCCCGGCCCCTGCCCGGGCGGCGTCGGGCTGACCACCGCGCTCAGCATCCTGCCCGGCGGCTGGGTGGTGGTGGGCAGCCTGCCGACCACCGACGGAACGTCCGCCACCGCACAGGCCGGCTGCCTGCTGGTGCTCGACAACCACGGCACCGTGCGCGAGACGCTCTCCGGCCACGGCATCAACGGTCCGTGGGACATGACCTCGGTGAGCGAGGGGCGGCACACCGACCTCTTCGTCACCAACGTGCTCAACGGAACGGTGGCGGCCGGTGGGGCCACCGTCAACGAGGGCACCGTCCTGCGACTGACCCTGCAGCAGGAGCGGGAGGACCAGCCGCCGCGCCTGGAGTCCACCACCGAGGTCGGCTCGGGCTTCGGCGAACGGACCGACCCCGCCGCCCTGGTGGTCGGCCCGACCGGCGTGGGCCTGGCCCGGAACGGGACGCTCTACGTCGCCGACACGGTCGGCAACCGGATCGCCGCGATCCCCGACGCGCTGAAGCGCCACGACTCCGCCGGTACCGGACGGACCGTCAGCTGCGGCGACAACCTCAACAGCCCGCTCGGGCTGGCGGTGACCCCCGGTGGCCACATCCTGACCGTCAACGGCGGTGACGGGAACCTGGTGGAGACCACCCCGCGCGGCGACCAGGTCGAGGTGCGCCAACTCGACGCCTCCGGCGACCCGGCCGGCGCCGGGGCCCTCTTCGGCCTGGCCATCAGGCCCGACAACCACGCCGTCTACTTCGTGGACGATGCGACCAACACCCTGAACCTCCTCTCCTGAGCGTCGACCTCACCTCGGCATCGCACCCTGGCACAGCCGCCCCGATCCTGGGGCGGCTGTGCCGTTGCCCCACGGGCGCGCCCGGCTTCGCCGCCACCGAGGACCTGGGCGGCACCGGCTGTTCACCGCAATCCGGCAGGTCCCCGCCGGGCTCAGGGCCGGCACGTCCTCAGCCGGGGCCAGGACCTCGCCGACGCGTGAGCGGGCGACGACCCACTCGTTCCACTCCCGCTGGACCACGGCCGGCTCGGCCTGGACACGGTCGGCCTCCTCCCGCAGCTCGTCCGTGCGACGACGAGCGGTCAGCTCCCGCTGCTCCAGCAGCCCCAAAGGCGCTCCCGGCCCGGCGTCCCCAGCGAAAATCACCTGCCACGGGCTCGTCGGTGCGCCAGGATGTCCAACTGTCCTACTGACGAGTGAAGGGCAGTCCGCATGCCGCACCCTGCAAGTGAGTTGACCGACCTGCTCACCGCGGACCTGGTGGTGGACCTGGCCGCTCCCGTGGCACCGGCCATCTCACCGGACGGTCGCCTGGTCGCCTACGGCGTGGTCGCGAACAGCGGCCGGGGCGGACACCCGGACAGCTCGCTCTGGGTAGCCGCCGCCGACGGCAGCGCGGCCCCGCGCAGCCTGACCGACGGCACGGCCCACGACGGCGCCCCGAAGTGGGCGCCGGACCCGGCCTGGCTGTTCTTCACCTCCGACCGCCAGGAGCGGGGCTCGGCCCAACTGCACCGGATCCTGCTGGACGGCGGCGCGGACCTGGCCGAGCCGGAGCCCCTGACCAGTTGGCGCGGTGGCATCGGCGACCACCACCCCCTCGCCGACGGCCGCACGGTCGCGCTGCTGGCCGAGGACGAGTCGACGGCGGAGGACGAGCGCCGGCAGGCCGAGGGCGACGACGCGAAGGTCTGGGGCCGGCACCTCCCGGTCACCCGGCTGCGCCTGCTCGACCTGGAGACCGGCGTGATCCGCACGGTGGCGGGCCTGGGGGACCGCCACGTCGTGGAGGTGTCCCAGCGTCCGGACGGCGGCCCGTTGGCCGTGCTGAGCTGGTCCACCGCCGAGCTCGACCCCGGCGTCCTGACGGCGCAACTGCATCTGGTCACCCCGGCGACGGGAGCCGTCCACGACCTGGGCCCGGTCGGTGTCGAGGCCCGGTCCCCGGTCTGGTGGCACCACGACGGCGCCTGGCATCTGGCCCACCTGGCGGTGACCCCTGGGCACCTGGTGGGTGGGCTCGCCGTGATCGACACCGTGCCGCCGGCGAGCGGCCCGGCCGTCGAACAACGCAATCTCACGGCCGGCATGTCCATCTGCCCCACCGAGCTGGCGCAGGTGGCCGACGGGCCACCGCTGGCGCTGTTCGCCGACGGGCTGGACACCGCGCTGTACCGGCTCGATCCGCAGTCGCTGCGGTTCCACCGACTCTCCCGACCACCCGGCACGATGGCGGGCCTCACCGTGAGCCACGAGGGCGGGACCCTCGCCGTGCTGGCGAGCACCGCGGACGAGTTCCGAAACGTCCACGCGGGCCCAACGGGCGGCCCACTGCTCCGACTCAGCGACACCAGCCCCGAACTGCGCGGGATCCGCCGGGGTGTCCAGGAGCGGCTCGGCTACCAGGCGCCCGACGGGCTCCCGATGGACGGCCTGCTGATCCTGCCGGTCGGCCGAGCTCGGAGCGAGGGCCCGTTCCCGCTCGTCACCCTGATCCATGGCGGCCCCTACTCCCGTCATGCCGACGAGTTCGCGCTCACGGTGGTCGACTGCGGCCAGTGGCTGGCGACTGCGGGATACGCGGTCTTCCTGGCCAACCCCAGGGGCGGGTCGGGCCACGGCCACGAGTTCGCCGCGGTGGCGGCGGGCGCGGTGGGCGGCGACGAGTGGACCGACGTCCTCGCCGGGATCGACCTGCTGGTCGCCGAGGGCGTCGCCGACCCCCGACGCCTGGCCGTCTCCGGCTGGAGCCACGGCGGATTCATGGCCGCCTGGGCCGTCGGCCGGACCGATCGGTTCAAGGCCGCCGTGATGGGCGCCGGCATCAGCGACTGGGGCTCCCAGGCCGGAGTCGGCGACTGGGGAATCATGGACGCGGAGCTCGGCGGCGGCACCGGCTGGGACGGGCCGGGGCCGCACCTCCACGACCTGCGGAGCCCGATCTCCTACGCGTCCCGGATCCGCACCCCGGTCCTGATCCTGCACGGCGAGGAGGACACCAACGTCCCGCTCGGCCAGGCAGTCCAGTTCCACCGCGCACTGCGCCACTTCGGCGTCGAGCACGAGTTCGTCGTCTACCCGCGGGAGGGCCACGGGCTTCACGAGCGCGCCCACCAACTCGACGCCCTCCGGCGGATCCGCGCCTGGTTCGACCGCTGGCTGTAGCCCTGTCGCCGGTCCGCCGGACCTACCTGACAGCAGGCAGCGGGCAGCGGGCACTTGCTCTCCCGCGCAGGGCGTTCTCCAGTGCCCTGACCGCCGTGCCTCCGGAAGCCCGCCGGCCGGCCCGTTCCGCGGGACACCCGTCGGCGACCCAGGACGCGACACCCTCGGCACCTGAACGACGCCGACCGCACCGCGCTGGCCGCGACCTGACCTAGGTCGTCAGGCGAAACGCCGCATCCCGCGGCTCCCCTTTCGGGAGCCGCGGGATGCGGCGTGTTCTTTCTCAGGCCCCTGTTGATGGGGTGTTGGGGGCTCCGCTGGTACGGTCGGCTGTCTGCCAGCCGGCGCTGCCGCCGGGCCACGACTCGTCCAGGTCCCCGTTCGGCGTGCCGACCGAGAAGACGTGGATTGCTCCGGCGCCGTCGAGCACCGCTGTGGGGGTGCCGCCTCCCTCCGGGGCGCCGCCGTTACAGGTCACGCATGTGTTGACCGCGGCTCCGGAGGTCGGAACGGTTGTTTCGTCGAGTTCTCCCGGGTTGAAGAATCCGGCAATCGCGTAGGTGTAGACGTGGATCGCACCACTGGCATCGACGACGGCGGCGGGCGCGCCGTTGGCGGGCTCGGCGCCGCCGTTGCCGCTGCACGACAGGCATACGTTCTCCACGCTGCCGGTCGCGCTGATCCTGGTCTCGTCCAGTTCGCCCGGATTGAAGAACCCGGAGATCGCCAACGTGTACACGCGGATGGTGCCGTCCTTGTCGATCACAGCCGCAGGTGCCCCGGCGGCGGGTTCGGCGCCGCCGTTGCTGCAGGACAGGCAGACCCAGGACATCTGGCCGTTGGCCGGGATCGTCGTCTCGTCGATTTCGCCGGAGTTGAAGAACCCGGCGCCGGCCAGTGTGAACACATGGATGTTCCCGTTGCCGTCGATGACCGCCGACGGTGCACCGTAGCCCGGTTCGGCTCCGCCGTTACACGACAGGCAGCTCCAGGCCAGACCCCCGTCGGGTGCGGACAAGGTTTCGTCGACCTCGCCGCTGGCTGCGGCCAGCGTGTAGACGTGGACGGTTCCACTGCCGTCGATCACCGCGCTGGGCGCGCCGGTGGCCGGCTCGGCTCCGCCGTTGCAGGTCAGACACGACCATGCGGTGCCGCCGTCGGGGGCGATGAGGGTCTCCTCGAGCTCGCCGTTCGGCTTGGCGATCGTGTAGACGTGAATGGTGGCTGAGGAATCGATGACGGCTGTCGGTGCTCCCTGGCTCATCGGAGTTCCGACGTTGCAGGTGACGCACGTCCACGTCGTGCCGCCGTCGGGGGCGATGAGGGTCTCCTCGAGCTCGCCGTTCGGCTCGGCGATCGTGTAGACGTGGACGGTGCCGTTCATGTCCTTGACAGTGGCGGGGCGGATCTGCGGAACACGGTTGACGTAGACGTCCGCGCCTGCCGATGCCGGCGATGTGCCACCTGGACTGGTCGCCTCGGCGGTGATGGTCACTGTCCCGTAGTTCCCGGTCGCGGTGGTGTCCCAGCCGAGCTGGAACGGCCTGCCGACCGGCGAGCCGATGGCGGTGCCGTTGGCGTAGAACTGGATCGACTGGACCGTGGAGTCACTGTCGGTCGCCGACAGTGTCACGGTTCCGCTGACCGGCCCGGTCGGCACCGACACGACCGGGGCCGGCGGCTGCGGTGGAACCGGTGGTGGCGGCGGCGCATTGTTGATCTGGATTTGAGTGTGGACCGACGTTCCGACGGTACCGGCCGGGGTGACAGCCGTCGCCCAGAGATCAGCGCTGCCGTTCTGCAACGTCTTGGTGTCGAAGATCCAGGGGTGGTCGCTGGTGTGAGGGGTCCCCGGGACCGTCGGCGACACGATGTTCTTGGCGCCCTGCGTGAGGTGGAAGTAGAAGGCGTTGACGCCGATGTCCGTGTGACCGGTGAACGTGACCTTGCCCGAATAGGGCTGGCCGGAAGGCAGGGCCGTCGTCACTTGGGGTGCTTGCGGCGGGGGCGGCGGGGTCGCGGTCCCCGGGCTGATGTAGCCGCGGACCCACATCTCGTAGGGCTTGTTGGGGAACAGGTGCTTGGTGGGGTCGAAGGCGAGACCGCCGTTGTCCTCGTCGATGTTGACATGGCTGGTGGCCCACCAGGGCTGGTTCTTGTCCTGGCCGCCTCCTTGGTCACCGCCGACATCGGAGAGCAGCCCGTTGGCGTACTTCGTGACGATCGAGATGTGGCTGCCGGGATTCCCGTTCCTGTCGTTGTAGGTGAGGTCGTTCCAGATCACCGCGTCGCCGGGCTGGGGGGTGTAGGTGCCGATGGGATGATAGTTCGGGGATTTCAACCAATTCGGCACGTACGAGGACATCCAGGATTGGGCGGCGACTCCCTCCTGGGTCCAGACCCGCTTGACGAAGTCGCCGCACCACAACTCGTACCACGGACCCATCATGTGGTCTCTGCCGACATAGGACAGCGCCTTGGTGGCGATGGCGCCACCCGGGGCGTCGGCGTGGGCCGGGGCGGCGGTGACCACTACGGCCAGCGGCGCCGCCACAACGGCGGCGGTCAAGGCGCCGAATATTCGGCGCAAACGTGGAAAGGGCAAGGGAGTACCCCGTTTCATGAGGGAGTGGGAGTCCAGTGCGGGCGCTACGTCCGGCGCGGGCCGCTCGGGCCTGTCGGGAGCCGGGATCAGTCAGGCGGAGGGCGTCAAAGTGTGTCCGCGGACGCGCTCCGCGCCGATGGGCCAAGCCCGCCGGCCGCCGTCGCAGCCGCCGCGGTCGCGCCACGACGTGCGGGCTTGCGCATGAAGTCCTTTCGCATGCCCATCCTCCAATTGGGTTCCGCTCGTTCGCCGTGCCGTTGCGCCGGTTGCCGGCGTCGCCATCCGATCCGACTGGCCACGCTGTTCGATACCTTCTGACGTGAACTGACAACAAAAGACAACATCAGTTCGGAACCAGAAACGCCGAGACCTGATCGCCGGGGGGAGGGCGGGCAGAACCGGGGTCGGGACAGTACAGCGAGGCAACGGAACAGCGAGTTCTCCGGGGCGCGCCGATCGTGACGTCGGCGAGCAGGCCCAGAGCCGCCCGCCGGTGTCGGACGGGATGTGTGCCTGGCTTCGGCCGGTCTCACCACGGTCCGACACGTCCACGACTTGTGGACCCTCGCGGTCATCCTCACCGCCGACCCCGACACCGTCCTGCGCCGCCTGACCTCCCGCGGCCGGTAGCGTCACAGCGACCTCCACCACCGAGAGCACCGGAGTCACCGCACCATGAACCCGACCGACTGGGACACCATCACCCGCCTCGTCGCCTGGCTCGACGACCACTCCAGCGGCGACCCGGAGATGGGCAAGGTGATGCGCTGCCTCAAGATCATGGAAGAGGGCGGCGAAGTCGCCGAAGCCCTCTCCGGCGCCCGCTCCCAGAACCCGCGCAAGGGCAACAGCCACACCTGGGAGGACGTCGAGTCCGAACTGTGCGACGTCATCATGACCGCCATGGTCGCGCTGCTCACCATCAACCCCGAGGGCGAGAAGACCTGGCGCCGCCGCCTGGAGGCCGTCGCCGAACGCTCCCTCAGCCACACCTGAGGTCCACCACCCCAGCACGCGGGAGGACCGCGGGCGGGGGCAGCGCAGCGGCCTGCCGCTGTCCTGGGAACGGCCTCTCGGATCGCCGTGCCATGCTGGCTGACCATGGGCGACCATGATCGCCATTGCTGCAAGCGGAAAGAGACACGATGCGAATCCCATGGCGCCGTCGGCAGGCCGGGCGATCACGACGGCTCCTCGAACTTGCGGGTGTGAAGCCAGGATCGGTGGACGACAGCGACGACCTGGACGTCTGCCGGCAGGTCGCCTTTCGGGCGGCCCAGCGGGACTGCGGCGCGACCGCCGAGGTGCTGGTGGTCGTCGAGGAACTGCTGAAGGACGAGGCCGAGTACGAGTTCGCTGTCACCCTCCTGGAGAACCTCCAGAACCTTGTCTCCCACGACCTCGACATGTTCAGGTCCCCCGACGAGATGTGTCGGCTGCTTGGACCTCGAAGCGCAATCTGCTGGGACACCGTGACCGGCTTCTGGGCTGAAGTGGCCACCTGGAGGGTTGGCACCGGTGCGCCGCTGGAGTCTGCCACCACGCTCCTCGGCGTCCAGAACGAAAGCCTGCGCATGCTCCTATGGACAGCGAACAGAACCCTCCCCACCGGCGAGAAGCTCGGGATCGCTGACGCCGTGCGCTACGAGAAGGCCGTCGGGTCGCCCATCCCCGGGTTCAGCCACATCGCGGTCGCGCTGCGCATCAGCGGACAAGGCGGCCCCCTGACCCGCTAACAGGGGGCGAACACGCTGGCGTTGATCTTGTGACGTAGTCGAGTCAGGGCGGGAGGACCACGCGCTTGCGGAGAAGGATTCCTCCTGCTGGCCCCAAATCGCCGCTGGGTGAAGTGGCGCCAGCGCTGCATCCAGCCTCCGCCGCGCGTCCGGCTACCGCTCGCCTGGCCCCGGAGCCGGCGGGTGCTCGGCGCTGCTGCCACTTCGTGCCGTCCCCGGAGTCCCGCTACCGGGTCCCGAGCGGGACCGGCGCGGCGGGGTCAACCGAGCGCCAGGTGTGCCACTCTGACGCGCCCTTGCCGACCTCGCGAGCGCTGGTGCACGATCCAGGCAGTGCCCGGCCACTGGAGCCCGGGTGTCGAGGGGAGGCACGTGTGGAAGGCGAGCACGAGAAGCCGGCACCGGACCCGAGCCAGGGAAACCCGCCCCCCGGCAACGCGGACGGCCAAGTCCCCCCGCCGCCGGCCAGCGACGGCAAGCACAAGAAGTAGCGGCGGACCGTGCCCATGACGGTGACCGGCACTACCGACCTGACCCACCGGCGAGCGGTCCTTGACACGGCGATGCAGGAGCGCGGGGCCTGGCCGGCCCGCTCGCCCTGGATCCGCGAAGCCGTCCGGACGCTGCCCCGGGACCGCTTCGCGCCGGACCGGCTCTGGCGCTGGGACGGGCACGCCTACGTGCCGGTGGACCGACAGGTCGACCCTGACGGCTGGGCGCGGGAGCTGTACGCCGGACCGGACGACGCCGCGGTGACCCAGGTGACCGACGGCCTGCCGACCAGCAGCCTGTCCAGCCCGGGCGTGGTGGTCGACATGCTCGACTCGTTGCTCCTGGAGCCCGGCCACCGGGTCCTGGACCTGGGCACCGGCGCAGGGTGGAACTGCGCGCTGGCCGCGCACCGCACCGGCCCGGGCCGGGTGACCAGCATCGAGGTCGACACCGGACTTGCGGCCGCCGCCCGCGCCCGGCTGGCCCAGGCCGGGTTGGCGGTGGGCGTCGAAGTCGGCGACGGCGCCGCCGGATGGCCGGTCGGCATCCCGTTCGACAGGGTGATCGCGACCTACGCCGTCGAGCGCGTCCCGTGGCCCTGGGTCGAGCAGTGCGCGCCGGGCGGACGGATCGTCACCCCTTGGGGCAGGCTCGGGCACGTCGCGCTCACTGTCGCCGACGACCACCGCAGCGCCACCGGCTGGATGCAGGGCTTGGCCCAGTTCATGCCCGCCCGCGACCGCTCCCGCCCGGAGCCCGCCTTCGCAGAGGTCCGCGGCCACGGCCCTGCCGACCACCGGGGCGCCATGGAGCGTGGACTCGAGCCGCTGCGGGCCGACTGGGACCTGCTGTTCACCCTGCGGGTCACTCTTCCCGCAGTGCGGATCACCACCGCGGTGGACCAGGACGGCACCAGCGCCTGGATCCACGACGGACTCGCCTCATGGGCGGTGCTGTCCGCACGCCCTGGCGGTGCGACCGTCCACGGCGGCGGCCCCCGCCGGCTGGCCGCCGAACTGGAAGCGGCCTGGCGGACCTGGGAGACCCACGACCGCCCGGGCGTGTACGACTACGGCATGACCGTGCGCCCCGACCGACAGTACGTGTGGCTGAACGACCCCGACACCGGCCCCCGCTGGCCGACCTCGGCGACGGCCGACCAGGGCCAGGCCGTCGACTGAGCATCAAAAGGGGGGGGGGGGGGCGGCGTCGACGCGGTGGCGCTGCAGAAGTA